>CBDTVG010000030.1:0-11524 GCA_965363745.1 uncultured Candidatus Electrothrix sp.
TGAAATGAGAATCAACTCATCCAGAAAGTGTCAACTGGCATATGAAGCATGCCGCTTTTTACCTTCTTTTTTTCCCTTCAGCCTGTACCTGGAAATTTTTCACCGCATCACCCGCCCGATGCAGAAAAATTTTCGGGGCCCATGCCAACCAGTCGTCTTTTGGGGTGTCCGCAAGGATAAAATGATCTCCGTTCTCAGCTGGTGTTCCCAGATCCCGACCTTCAGGCGTGGCCATGGAAATACCGCCCGCCATGATGGATTCCAAGGATTCCGTTTTCACAGAGACCCCGGAAAAGAGGCCAGCAATGACCTTGACCCCGCCAGCATTCCAAAATCTGGAACTTCGATGAACAAGAGGGGTGTATTTCGGCTCAACCACAACATGAATCCAGACGGTCTGGGCGGTAGGGCCTAATTCTATACCGGTCACCTGACCTATTTCCACCTGTCTGTAATAGATCGGACTGCCTTTTTTTAGAGAACCTATCTGTGAGGCCTCTAAAACAAGATTCAAGCCGGGTTGCGGGATGGAGAGATCCGGCTCACAATTTTGCACCCTGAAATGGTCGGTCTGTTTGCCGTATCCGGGGCGTAAATCGAGGTAGGCACCGGATACCAAGGTGCCGAGATGCTTGATTCCGGAGAAATCAACCGTGGGTTTGACCAGCCAAATGTATGTGGTCTGACGAAAAAGTTTACTCAATCGTCTTTGCACGGCAGCCTTGGCAAAAACTTTGTCTTGGCCCGGGTCATACCAAGTCTGAATCAGGGTGCCGATGCTGATTTCTTTGTACTTAATTTTAGTCCTCCTGCTAATGTCGGCTCCGTTGGTGAATTCCAAGGTCAGAAGCAAAGAACCCGCCTGAAGGGCTTCTTCCTGATTTGCGTATAAGGGGAAAATCTGTTCCTCAGCCGCTGGTTTACCCTTACCAGGGGTGAAAAAAGATATGCCGCCTGCGACGATGGAATTCAAAGAAGCCATCTGGAGAGCTATTCCCTGCGGGGATGCGTCCAAATGCAGGCCGGAGGCGTTGTAAAAGCGGGTATTGCGATTGATTAAATCCGTATGACCATCATAGATCAGCACCTCTGTTGTAATGCGGTTGCCGGATGGGCTCAGTTGAATATCAGTGACCTCGCCTACTTCCTGATTTTTGTACAGCACTGGTGAGCCGAGACGCAGAGAACTGCTGTCTTCAGATTCCAAGTGAAAACGTTTTCCCGGTCGCAGAAAAATCTTGGGCATAGGTGAGGAATCCACAATAAAATGCTCCTGACGGTCACCGTCGCCGACTTGGAAGGTGATATAGGCTCCAGATATCAGGGTTTCAAGATTTTTGATGCCGCTGAGAGAAATCTGTGGGCGGACAACCCAGAATTTGCTGTTTGCCCGCAGGATTCTATCGGCTCTTGGATCAAGCAGGATGGTCGCTGTCACTGTGTAGAATTCGTCATCATTAATATCAATGGAGCGGACAACTCCCGCCTTAAGACCCCGGAACATAACTTTGGTCTGGCCGGGAACGATCCCGTCACCGCTGGCCAGTTGCAGGGTCATGGAAATTCCGTATTCAGCATCTGCAAAATTTTTATACAGCTTGAAAATTTGTCCGTTTTGGACGGACGCTGAGCCTTTCACCGATTTCGGCGTGCCGCAGGTAAGACCGCCGTATACGAGGGAAGCCATAGATTCGACATTGACACTCAAGCCGTTATGGAGATCTCCGGTAATGGACAGGCCGCTGGCGTTCCAGAATCTGGTTTTCTGACGAATGAGGTGACTGAACTCCGGCTTGATAAAGATGTTTATCATAATGGAGCCGTCTTTCTCAAGATGATAATCATCTACCTTGCCGATTTGTAAATTCTGGCTGTAGATATATGAGCCCCTTTGCAGGGAATAGAGGGTTTTGGTACTCAGGCCGATATGGAGGCCTGGGGTGTCATTTCCCATGGGAGGCGGAATGGACAGCCCTTTGAAATGCCTCTCTGATTCTGTTGATATCCCCATGCGTAAGGTGATGTAGGCACCGCTGACTAAGGTGTCTAAACCGGTGATTCTTCCCGCTGAGACCTCCGGTTTGACAACCCAAAACATGGTGTCTTTTACCAGCCCCTTCTGGGTTACTCTGTCCATCTCCACCTTGATATCAATACCGTCAAGATTTCGATCCATGGCCACGCTCCTGACTGTTCCCACTTGGATTCCTTTGTACATCACCTTGGTTTTACCGGCTGTGACCCCGGCGGCGGACTGAAAATGAACGGCTATCTCAATACCTGAATTTTGGTAACCGCTGATCAGCAGCCAGATACCGATACACAGGGCAAGCAGGGGGAGGAACCAGATTGGCGAAATAATAAGGCGTGGACGTAGGACAGCTTTTTCCATAGGGATTTGTAGAGAAACCTGAAGGGACTAATAAAGTTACAGAATCAGAGAGATCCTATCTTAAAGCCTAAGATACTTCTCCCGTCTTCCGGGTTTTCCGAAGCATATCGAAACCATTTTCTATCCAACGCTTCAATGGCTTTTTTCAGACTGCCGGTTTCCGCACATTTTTCAACGTGGAATTGAGGGTGTGCGTAGCGTCGTCTGAGCAGGGGTTCCAATTCCGAAAAATTCGCTCCTTCGTGGTACTTGACCAAAATTTCCGTAGTGACTTCTGCGGCAAGAGAACAGGCGATTTTATAGGATAATTTCACGGCATCGTTGTTTTGATCATGGTCTTTCGCCAACAGAGCGTGGTGCGGCAGAATAATATCGCCTTTTTTTTCCGCTTCCGAAACCGCTTTACGGAGATGATCTTCAATCGTGTCCTGATAAAACATCAATTCTCCGACCTTGCGATAATTTTTAAGGGATTTTTTCTTATCAAACGCAGCCTCTTTCAGCAGAATATAGGTGTCTATCGCACGCTTATCCTCCTTCAGTGTTGTTTTGACAAGGGGATCCAGCACATTATCCATGAAAAAATCATTTATCTTTTCCTGTACAAAATCAATATGGTCAGCAAGATACTTATAAGCGTCAGCGGATCCTTTTATTTTTTTAACCATGTCTATTTCGGAAAAAGTTCCAAAGAGAATGCGATAGAGCGCATCCGCATGTCCTTCCGTATTTACATCAGTATCATTGGGGTCATGAGGCAGTTCCTCGTCTGGACTCATTATATTATCTATGGAAAGATGCAGCAAAGTGTGAACAGTATCAATAGTGTCAAATCTGCCGGTGACAACAGGAGTTTTATCACCTTTGCCCGTTGTATCATCCGGGTGTTCCTTGCATAGAACAAAGGCGTTGAACGTGCCCGTCGCAGTTTTGTCAACTAAGTATTGAATCCTTTTGTTCCAAAAATCGGTGAGTAACTCCTTTTGCGCCATGCAGATCAAGAGCAGATCTGTATAATTACTGTGCGCATAAAAATCTTGGAGCGTATGGAGGCCGTGTCCTAAATTTTTTAAAGCCTGATAATCAGTAAGCCGATTCTGTTGTGTTTGCGCCGTGTCCTCATCCTGCGTTGCGTTAAATGCCTTTTTCACCCAGTCATTTAACGTGTATTCAAAGGCTTCCATCGCCGTGGTGCTCATGAAGCCTCTTTCCTCATGTCCTTTTACTTCTAAAACTTCCCGATCATCCAATTCCTTCTTGTTATTTTTCGTTGTATATTGATCTGTTACATCAAAATGATCTAAGGGGTAATAGGCTCCAATCTCGACCGCTTCACCGGTGGTCACAGCAATGTTTCCTACTTGATCAACAGGTGCTTTAATAGGAAGCGGATCTGATATATCTCCCATATTCTGGCTGATATCCAACGCCTTTCTCGTACTTGTCCATTCCTCATTCCAAAGGGAGGCAAAAAGATTTTCCCAAGATTCTTTGAAGGTTTTATCATGCAGAATGAATTCAGGAATGACATAGGCCCCGTCACGTCTGCTCTGGTAGTGATCCGTTTTTTCCTTGTCGCCATCATCGCCACCAATTGCCAGATGCCTGAGTGCGGCTTCTTTTTTCTCAATATACCGTTTGAGCCACTCATCTTTAAAAATTTTATGAACCTTTTTTAAGAAGGCGAGCCAATATTCGACAATTCCCAATTTTTCAAGGTTCACGTCCGGGATGACTGTAAAAAATGCTGTGGCCTGACTCACATCCGTCAGCCAATTTCCCATCCATAGGGGATAATAGGTTGTGTCATAAGCGGCGGTTTTCTGTAATTCCGGGATTAAATCACGGCAACGTTTATAACCGCAATATAAAGCGGCTCTGTGTTTATCAATTTCCATAATAATGACCTGTCTTTCACTGCTCTTCTGTTTTGCACTTCACTTGTGATTCACTTATGAGGCGCTCTGAACGGTATCGTTTTCTTTTTTCTTCCGATACGTTTCCAATTCCATCAAAAGCCAGTCCTGTGTTTTTATCGGATTTTTATTACCGCATCGAACCATGTAATATCTCCCGCTCATGGTGCTTTTTGTGGCAGAGTATTCGATGAACTGCTCAGTATTTTCTATGTCGCCTTTAAAGTATTTGTATTTCTTTAAAATATGATTGACAATCTCTTTTCCTCGATGAGATTTTCCATTTCTTTTTACTGTGCATGATGAATTATTCACAAAATTCAACAAATGCGCCACTTCATTTTTTTGCGCCGGGGGAACATCAGCGTAGGCTGACCCCATAATTAGTATTATCAGTATTGATACGATGGGTAATATGCGTTTCATTGAACATGGGGGGTTTAATTTTTTGTAAAAAAAACTGTACAGAGCGTATAAAAAATTATACTATAAAGAGTGAGTAAAACGTCTGTCATTCATTGTGCATGAAAAGTGGACAGAACTGTAAGGAATACAAGAAAAAAAGGTGGAAAAATGAGTTTTCGTGAAGCTGTGAGCATTCTGATACTTAGTCCCATTTATTTTCGATTGACAGTCCCTCAACGCCTTGAATTGGTTAAAGATTACTGCCGGTCAATCAACAGCTTCAATCCTTCTTGACCTTCTTGAATTGCTTTTTTACCTTGTTTCACAAATTCAAAGCTGTTTTTCTTTGATGTTTCGCATAGGAGATAACCCCGGCGACAATCCGTTCGGCAATTGTTTGCAGGTATTTTTCATCCTTGAGTAATTTCGCCTCGTTTTTGTTGGTGATAAATGAAATTTCTGCCAGAATAGCGGGCATCTCCGCACCTATCAGCACGTAAAACGGTGCCTGCTTGACTCCCAGATCTTTGACCGGATATTTTTGTTCTTTGAGACCGTTCACCATATTGAGCTGAACAAATTCAGCAAGCTGAGATGATTCATTAATTTTTTCATTTTGCATCAGCTCCGCCAATATATCCTGCATTTCACTCATGTTATGGGTTGAAGTGGCATTTTCAAGGGCCGCAACCCGCATGGATTCTGTATGCGTGGCCAGATTCAAGTAAAAGGTCTCCACGCCTCTGACGGAATTTTCAGGATGCGCATTGACGTGTATAGAGAGGAAGAGATCCGCTTCCTTGGTGTTGGCCATAGCTGTCCGTTCCTCCAAAGAAAGAGAATCATCTCCTTCTCTGGTGAGGAATACCTCCAAATTATGCTTTTCCCGAAAAATTTTCCTAATTTTTTTCGCTACATTCAGAACAATCGTTTTTTCCTTCAGACCGAACCCCGTCGCCCCCGGATCTTTACCGCCATGACCAGGATCAATCACTATTCGTTGAACACCGAGTCCGAGCTGTTGGGCCAAAGTAAGGCCCGCTGTTTCCAGGGACGGCGGGATTGCGGCGACGGATGTGCTTATTTTCTTTTTCCTCAGAACTGGAAAAAGAGTTTTTACTAATTCTTTCACGGGTTCTTTTGTCGGCTCTTTTGTCAATTCGACAACCTGTTTGACACCTGCTGCGACAATGAGCTTAACAGGTGACGGAGTAACTTCATAAGGAGCCGAAACGGTGGTGGTGTCAACATTGGTAATACTGGCAAGAGTGGCAGCTGGTGTGACGACAGCCTGCCGAACAACCGGTTCAATAACCTGCTGAACAGTGGTTTCATAAATATACGGAGCTATTTTTTTCTTCGGAGCTCTGAAGGCCGCACCCTTCATACCGCGGACATCAACAACAATCCTAAACGGATCTTTAAGGCTAAACACTTTGTAGTCGAAAATGGATTCCAGATCGAAATACACCCGCACAGTTGTATTGTCCACTTGGCTCGCATAGATACGTTGCAGCAGGCCGTCTTTAATAGTGACCGAAGAACGATATTTCGGAGGTATATAGCTCCGCTTAAACTCTATGGATAAATGTTTCGGCGATCCGCTTGCTTGGTCAATCAGGCGGGCCTGATACATGACCGGTTCAGAGGCTGAAATAACCACCCGACTGTAATTGTCAGAAGACCAATATTGAATCGGCAATACGGTAACGGTGTTGGGTGTTGGCTCTTTTTTTTGTAACGGTTGTGCGGTGACGATTCCGGCAGTATCCGTTTTTTGTCCCAGCACTGGAGCTATTGGAGCTACTGGGGTTGGAACTGTTGGAGCTGACGGCGTAACCAATTTCGGTGTTGGTACTGTATTTTCAGTTTTCGCAATATTTTTTTGAGCAGAAACGGATGTTACATTTTTCAGAGGAGATAAAACAATCTTTGTCACGGAAACAGGCTTGGAGACAGGTTTGGAAACAGGCTTTTCCCGATTTTCTGTAGATGCAATCGGTTGAGGTTGCGCAACAGGTTGACTTATTTGAGGAGCGGGAAGAGAGCTGTCTTTTCGCACCAAGGCGGGAGCGACGAGAGGGGACGAATTTTTTATCTTTCTCTTGCTATTTATACTGTTCGTACTATTCGTATTATTTGAGCCGGTTATACCGCTTACAGACTTCGGGACTCGGGCCGATAAAACGTTAATCGTCGTTCGGATATTTGAGGGCACCTTCAGCGTATTGATAAGCTTCTGGAGTTGTTGTTCCGCTTGTATTTTTTTCCTGCTGGAAGGATACGATTTAATCAGCGTATAATAGTATGTTGCGGCCTGTTTAGGATTCTTTCTTTCTTTCTCTTCAATTTGAGCGAGAGCATAGAGCGCATTGTCCGCTTTATTGCCATAAGGAAAAGAAACAAAAATATCTGTAAAAAAAGAGGTGGCTTTATCAAGATCAGCCGACACGCCGAAGCGTTTGTACATACTGCGATACATACGCGCTATAGTATATAAACAGGAGGCAGCTGTTTCGCTTTTTGTATTTATACGATAAATGCGGTGCAGATTATAGATGCCGGTCAGCCATTTTTCCCGTTTTTCGGCGAGAGCGGGAGTGCCTTTCAGCTTGTAATAATAATTGCTCGCTCTTTTGTATTGCGCTTCCGCACTGTCTTGGTGAGCGGACAAAGAGGACGTAGCGGTTGAGCCGGTGGACGGTAAACCTGTCAGCAACGCCAATATCAGGAAATTGAAAAAAATATTGTTGTAACGCCGGAAATTATTGTGAAAATGGCGGGCAAGGGACATGCGTTATCTAATAAAACAGAGCAGGGAGTCTTATAAATATTATAGATAATGAGGATTTGGAAGTAGACTTTCGGTGCGACCACATTTTCGCAGGTTTGTTTTGAACCGCCGCCCCATAGCCGCCAGAACAAACTTGTTCAATTATACTCCATTACTTTTAATTCGCAAACAGATTGTCAATAGATCGAAGAACCCGAAGAACGTTCGCCGTGTCGCAACTGTATGCGCACTTTGCCCCGCCAAGGAATGAGCATGGGAACCTGTTCACGGTAACGCAGGTATGCTTGACCAAATTCTTTGATTAATTTTTGCTCCTCCAGCAAAGCACCGATAACGAGATACAGACTGAGAATAATGCGAACAGGCAGGGTGGTGTCCGTAATAGGGCCGTTGGCCCAGAGAAGCGGTAAACCGGCACTGTACCAAGGATGGCGGACATAGCACAGGGCACCCTGACAGGAAAAAGTCGGAGCCGAATTTTTCAGCCCTTGGCGGTAATTACGCCATTGGCTGAATCCCATGAGCAGGCGGAGATCATACACTCTGTATCCGCCGTGGAACATGATAATGGCGTAAAGCAACAGTATTCCTTGCGCAATTCGCCACCCTCCCTGCCAGGAAAAAAGAACCTGACTCGGCAAGCTGTACTGATACAGGACAAGAGGAAGCAGAGTAACGAGAGAAAACAGACTGTAGGCGAGTCTGTAGGCTCCGTAAGCAAACCCGTCTCGACGGCGAAGAAATGCATTTATTTTGTCCGTAATCAGCAGACTGTGCAGGACGCACCAGCAGAGATAGAGAAGAACTAGGGAGATCATTCAGAACATGATCCGCTTGGGCGGTCCGGGTTTTTCTCTTCCGCTGACCATTCCGTTTCTGGGTCAATTTTTTTTTCTCCTTGTATTCTGCAACGATATTGTACAATTAAGCGGAATAAAAAAAAGTTGGCAAGATAAAAGGGAATATAAAAAATCAGCCCCCAGAGGAAGGCGTTACGCAAATTATCTCCTATCAATGCGGCGGTAAGAAAAGCTACGCCGCCCCAAATCGCAATTCCCCGGATAACTTGCGGATAGGCGGTGCGTATTGTGTACCACAGGTCAATAATACGGTAGAATGCGGCCAGAATCTGCACGGCAAGACACATTCCCAAAAGAAAGAGAATAATTTTGCCGCCAATTATCATGCCTTTTCCTCATCTGTTGTCTCATCTGTTGTATTCCCGTCCGTCCCGTTATCCGCTAAAATTCGCACACATCCCTGATCGCCGTCAATGTACAAACGGTCTCCGGTTCGGATGCGTTGTGTACAGCCAGCGACATCCACCACGCAGGGCAGGCCATATTCTCTGGCCACTGTTCCGGCATGGGAAAGATAACTCCCCACCTCCACGACCGCAGCCCCGGCTGTGAGAAAAAGCGGTGTCCACGTCGGGTCTGTGTACGGGGCTATTAAAATTTCACCGGACAGGAGTTCCGAATCTATAGAAGGATCTTGGATAACACGGGCATATCCCTCGTAACTGCCGGGAGATGCGGACTGACCGGGCAGGGATATGCTGTTTTTATCGGAACACGCATCCCGTTGCCGGGTATTTGGCTGGTCGTCAATACCTATGATACCTATGGCCTTCATGGGAAGTTTTCTGCCCGATCGAAGGTGCTCAAGGCGCCGTCGATGTATCCGCGCCTCTACATCCGGCCAACCCAACCTCCCCTGTTGCATTTGAACGGCTTCCGTCAGATGCAGAAAAAAAATATCGCCTGTGCATCTGAGACCACCCTGAGTCAGCAGTTCATGCTCAATGGCGAGCAGTTTTTTTCGCACCACCGCCAGAGCCATAGTGTAGTGACAACGGGAATTCTCTCTCAGCTTAATCAGGTATCTTGATCGTTTGGCGAAAAAATTGAGCAGGTGCCATCGAGGCCGGCAGAGGCGTTCAAAAGGACGTTTTTCAAGTTGTCGCCGCAACTTGATTTCAAGTTCATCTCGACTCCGTGAGGCTGTTTTTTCAGGCTCTGTCCGTTCTGTGTCTGAAAACAGATGATTTCGCAACATGCCGATAACCTGGGCCGGATTTTCCTCCCATCTGACAGATTGCAGTTCAAGTTCCTTTAAGGCCCGATGCCCATGTTTCTCCAAAAATTTTTCGAGAAGCTTTAGGAAATTGCAGGCTGCCGGTTCCTTCCTGATGGCTGGCAGCACCTGCCCGGCTGGCCATCGCAGGAGTAATTCCCGGACAGCGTTCTGTTTCCGCGCCTCAACAGCGAGTGCCTGGATTTCACGACCCATCTCCGCCGACTTCACCCCTTGTATCCCGGAACAAAGGGATGTCAGGGCATCAGGGGGAGCGTCGGGCAACCAGTGCCTAAGAAGCAATTTCAGAGGACCGAGGCAAAGGGTGTACCGTGCCGCCAAAATATTGACCCAAAGAGGCATATTGCCAATCGGATCAAAGAGCTTGGGAAGAAAACTAAGTCGTTGTATGCTTTTTATCGGATCACAGTCCGCATCTTCCTCCACCTCTCGGCATAAGCCCCTGTACCTGTCCATAAAATCATCCGGCATGGCACGGGTGCGAGCGAAGACGACCCCAAAGGTAAAATATCCGTAGAGCCAAGCTGACAGGAGAAAAGGCAATTTAAACAAAGAAAGTTTGCTGATCGGCAGGTTAATGTTGGAACTTAGGTCGTAGAGTAGATCAACTAATGCGTTATCAGATATCTTGAAAGGAAAAAGAGGGCGAATGTACTTGAGGTCAATGTAACCACGTCCTCGAATGAAACGAATAAAGGGAGAGGTGACGAGAGAAAGCAGGTCCGCAGTAAGCGGAGTGAACGGTTCGGTCAGATTTTCCGCCGCCGGTTTAAAGAGGACATACTTACCCGGAGGCACTTCAATGTTGTCTCCGCCTCCCATCGCCGTGACCGGACGGGATTGGAGTATATAAAATTTGTCGTCGGCAATAGCCCATTCCACATCCTGAGGACAGCCGAAATGTTTTTCAGCTTTGACCGCCCAGGTCGCCACAATTTTGAGAAGATCAGGACTCAAAGTTTCCTTCTGCTGCATGTCCGGCGGCACTTCCTCCAGTCGGGAGGCGGCTCCTGAGCGCAGATTGGCCGACACCATGAAGCGTTTTTCAGCAATCCGGCTTTCACGCAGCTTGAGGCTTCCGTGCTCAAGGATATACCGGTCAGGGGTGACCCTGCCGTCCACAATCGCCGCTCCCAGCCCCCAGGAAGATTCGGTGACGATTTCCCGAGTACCGGTGACAGGATTGGCTGTGAAGGTGATCCCGGCTACCTCAGCTCTTACCATTTCCTGGATTACCACTGCCATGGCCGAGGAATGCTCAATCCCACAGGCGTTTCGATAACTGACCGCCTCAACATTCCAAAGTGAGGCCCAGCAATATTGGATCATTCGCAAAAGATTGGCGCGTTCTACATAGTAATACGTCGCATGTTGGCCAGCGAAACTTGTGTCCTGCAAATCTTCGGTCGTCGCTGAACTCCGAACCGCGCAGACCATGTCATGGGATCCGCCCGTGACAAGATTTTTGTGGAAGGCGAGGATGTTCTCAGCCAGCTCACCGGGAAAACTGGCGTTGGTGATGGTGTTGCGGATGACGGCGCAGGATCGTTCAAGTTCATCCGGATCCGCAGTCCTGAGCAGATGCAGCACTTTCTGTAAGCGGAGAGCGGTGAAAAAGATTGTGTACGCCTCAGCCGTGACCACAAAGCCCGGCGGAACCGGAAAACCTTTGCTGGTCAGTTCACCCAGATTCGCTCCTTTCCCCCCGACTTCGTTGATATCATCTTGACGAATGGCGGTGAATTTTCTGATGTATTGGCTCGTCATTGAGATAAAGATCCCGCCCGCTCAGCTTGTCGTGATCCGTGATTATTTATTTAATATGCGGAAATGCTACCACGTTCCGTGGACGCATCAATTTTTTTTTGCTGTCTATCCCGCTATATATACAGGGCTATTTTTTACAACAAAAGTCCTTAA
>CBDTVG010000031.1:0-11427 GCA_965363745.1 uncultured Candidatus Electrothrix sp.
AACACCTCCGATCCGGCGACTTTGACCTTGGCTGCCGATCCGTTGCCTGTTGCAAGCATCGGCAATCGAATCTGGTTAGATGAAAACGGAGACGGCGTACAGGATACTGGTGAGACTGGTATTCCTAATGTCACGGTTGAACTGCTGGACGGAATTTGTACCTCCGGCACTGACTGCCCGACAACGATCACCGGAGATAACGGCGAATATATCTTTACCGATGTACTGCCGGGAACGTACACAATACGTGTTCTGAGCGGCATAACCGATCTCAATAATACCTATGATAAAGATGACGGCATAACAAACCCGAATAATGAGACGAGTATAACCGTCACAGCGGGAAAAACTGATCTTACTGTTGAGTTTGGCTACAACTGGATCACCCCGGCTGAAATTAAGAGTCCGAGTGCCGGTGCCAACGGAGCCATAGGCGACCGAATCTGGAACGACGCCGACGGTGACGGTGTACGAGATCCGGGGGAATCCGGTATCAAGGGCGTAACGGTTACTCTGTTGACCGATGACAACGGTGACGGTATGTACGATACACCGAAAGACACAGCAACAACCGATGCGGCTGGTCGTTATATCTTTAATAATATTACATCGGGTAGCTATGTAATTGCAGTAACAGCTCCGGTAGGAACTATCCAGACCGGTGATCCTGATCAACCAGGTATCACCGCTATTTTGGGCGACAGCAAGACAACCTCGCCCATCATTCTTGCGCCGGGTGATGTTTATGTGAATGCTGATTTTGGGTATAAAACAAATGATGCAACCTTGATATCGACAATCGGTGATCGAATTTATCTGGATGCTGACGGAGATGGAATTGATGATGGTGTTGACACTGAGCCGGGATTTGCAGGAGTTACTGTAACCTTAAAAAACGGTACCGGCGAAATTATCGGCTATGATGTAACCGATAAAGACGGCAAATATTCTTTTCCCGGTCTGCCTTCGGCTGATTATACGGTGGAAGTGGCTGATACCCGCAATGTGCTTGGTCAGTTCACGCAAACAGTTGATCCCGACAGTAGCCTTGACGGTGCGCATACTTTGACGACGACTGCCGGAACCGTGGAGACAGTGAAGTTCGGTTATGCTCCCACAGGACACAGTGCGGGAAAAGGGTTGATTAGCGACATGGTTTTTCTTGACCTAAACGGTGACAACAACTTCGATACAGGAGAAGGTACCGGGGGCGTGACCGTAGAGCTGTACGACAGCATCGGTGCCACCCTGTTACGGCGTACGGTCACTAACAGCGAAGGAATGTACAGCTTCGGTGGTCTGAACCCAGCAGCGACCTATACAGTCAAGGTCGATACGGCAACTCTGCCTAACGGCGGAACTGGATTAGCCAACAGTGCTGACCCGGACGATGGGACACCAAGTGAGGCTGTTGTTAATCTCAGTTCGTCCAGCGGCATCAATTTGACGCAGCGTTTTGGCTATCAGGGAACAGACGACAACACCGTCAGCGGAACTATCTGGGATGACACCAACGCGGACGGTACACTTGACGGAACCGAAACAAATCGGCTTGATGGTTTGACTGTCATCCTACGGAACAGCAACGGCGGGATTCTTGGCACAGCCATAACCGATGCCAATGGCGAATACAGCCTCGGCAAGTTGCCCAACGGTACATATACTGTTGAAGTGGGTGATCAAGTCGGCAGTCTGCAAGGTTGGTGGCATAGCGACGGCCCCAATGACGGCGATGACGACAACAGTCAAATCAACGGCTACAGCGTCTCCGTCTCCGGTGGAAATTCCGACAGCACCGGAGACTTCGGCTATTATCGTTCAACATCCACAGCGGGAAACCTTATCTGGGAAGATAAAAACGGTAATGGTATTTTCGACAGTGGTGAAACTCCAATACCTAACCACAAAGCCAGTCTACTGATAACCTATCCCAACGGGGATAAAGTGACACTTGTCACTGCAACCGACAGCAATGGCGAGTACAGTTTTGCCAACCTGTTGGCTGATGAGACGTATCAAAGCAGCGGTAGCGGAACAGCTCAACCGACTTATGTTATTCAGATTGATCCTCCCTCCGGTATGACCTCAACTCATACTTCGACGACGGATACAGCCGATGAGGAGAATAAAGCGGACAATCCCGCAGGTGAATTTGTCACTTTGACGAAAGGACAACCCTTGATGACCAAGGATTTCGGTTTTCGTTACAGCGGTGCGATAAGCGATGCGGTCTGGCTCGACAGCAACGGCAACGGCAGGGAGGATCTCAATGAAGCACCGCTTGGCGGGGTTATAGTCAAGTTGTATCGTGATGTGGATAACGACGGAAATTTTGAACCCGATGGTGATGACGGGGTAGTTGTGGACACAGTGACCACAGCTCTTGACGGTAGCTATTTATTTGAAAACCTGCCTGATGGAAATTATTGGGTGCAAATTGACATCGGCAGCGTTCCTGCGAATTTGGCACTCACAACAACGCATACGGATAACGGCCAGTTTGTTCAGCGCGTTTCCTTGGCGGCCAACGAGTTTGATGACACTGTTGATTTCGGCTTCAAAGCAACGACAGGAACAGCCGTTTTAGGCGATACTGTTTGGTTTGATGTTGATCCGGACGGAATCGGCCCAGAATTGCCCAACGGCATTCAGAATTCCGGAGAAATTGGTATTGCCGGAGTGGGTTTTTATATCTGCCTGAACGACGTTGATCCCTGTAACAGTGGTACTGATATTGATATAGGCTCAACAAATCCGACCGTGACAACCAACCCGGACGGCTCCTGGCTTGTAACCGGTTTAACTCCGGGAGCAACGTATACCGTCGCTGTGGATCAGACGACGTTATCATCAGGCATTAATACCAATCCGACCAACGGTGATATGCGACAGGTCTATACTATGCCGGCGGACGGCAGCAGCTTGTTGGTTGCCGATTACGGCTTTACCGATAATGACGGCACCCAGAGCTACGGCACCATTGATGATCGAGTTTATCAGGATGCCAATGGAGACGGTGATGATGAAAACGGCTCTGATTCTGGAGTCAGCGGCGTAACCGTTGAACTGCTTGATAACAGTGGAGCTGTTGTTGCGACCACTGTCACGGATACGGACGGCAAATACAGCTTTACCGGTCTTGCATTGGATAAGGAATATACGGTCAGGATTAAGAACGACAGTGATATTTTGTCTAATATGATCAAGACGCAAACCGGGCCGGACAACGACACCTACAAATTCACCCCGACGGCCACCAATCCGAATAAAATCGATAACGATTTCGGTTTTAAGGGATCCGGCTCCGACCTTGGTGATTATGTTTGGTTTGACGAAAATGATAACGGCGTTCAGGATGCGGGCGAAAACGGCATCGGCAGCGTGGAAGTGAAACTTTATTTTGATAACGGCAGTACGGCTGGCGCTAAGGACGGCGGGGACACCCTTCTCCGCACCGTCACCACGGACAGCAACGGTAAATATCTGTTCAACGGCCTTGCGATTAATGAAGAATACATTGTCGCGATCGTCCCGCCCAACAGTTTTACTCCTTCACTGACAGGTGCGGGTACTACGGGCACAGATAATAACGGTACTGTCAACGACGATGGTAATAGTGAAGCTGCGGTCATTTTTACAGGTACTACGCTAGACACTGACTTCGGTCTTAAAGGCGGTTCCTTTTCCATCGGTGATGCGGTTTGGTTTGATTCAAACGGAGACGGGAATATGGATGAAACCGGCCCTGGCATTGACGGTGTTACTGTTGAGCTATATCTCGGTGATCAAAGGATAGCGACCACGACCACATCCGGTGGCGGTTTATACAAATTTGAAAATATTCCGCCCGGAGACTACGAGGTGAGGATTACTGATCATGAGAATTTGCTGAGTAATTATGGTTCGACAACTGGAGGCGACTCTCAGCCTGTTACTGTTTCGAATGCGGATGTAGATGACATCGACTTCGGCGTTAATTATCCCATCCCCACCTACACCGTGGTCAGTGCCTTCAACGCCTATGTCAATGCGGACAACCAAGTCGTCTTGGAATGGGAGACCAGCAGCGAGACAGGAACTCTCGGTTTCCGGCCGGAACGCCTGAATGAGCAAAACGGCAAATATCAAGAGGTCACCAAACAGTTGCTGCCGGGTATGTTCAGTCCGCCGCATGGTGGAATCTATCGCTTGGTTGATAAAAAAGCGAAAGTTGGAAGAAGTTATACTTATCGTGTCGTGGAGGTGGCTGTCCATAATCAGGGCGTTATTTCTGATCCGTACACTGTCGAAGCGCGGCAGCCCCTGCCTGTCAATGATCAGATATTTTCTGACGATGGGCTGGAGGGATATACTTTGACGCACGATGCTTTTTCCAATAAACAGTTGCGACGATTTGCGGCCCGTGATGCGTTTGGTGCTGAATCGGTAAGGCGCAAGAGCCAACAGATCGGTAATATCCTTAAAATACCGGTCACTGATAATGGACTTGTTTACCTGAGCGCGGCGCGGCTGGCAACGTCTTCCGGTTTATCGAAGCAACAGGTGATTCAATACCTCAAAGCGAAAGAATGTTCAGTGACCTTGAAGGGTGAGTCTGTTTTCGTGATTACAGCCAATACAGGAGTAGCCCTTTGGTTTTATGGTCAGGCACCAACCAGAAACGATATCGGGCGGAACATTTACCTGCTTGAATTGGGTGAAAAAGGAATGCAAGTGAAAAGTGTTTTAGGTAGGGCTGAAGAGATTGTCGTTGAGGAGCAATCATTCCCTGCTCGTATCAAGGTTGAGGAAAATCATCAGCCCCTGCATATGTATGTTAACACGTCGATGAAAGATTTCTGGGCTTGGGAATACTTATTCGCCTATGGTGGTGACTATACAGTAAATCATACTATTGCGACACCACAACGTACAGGTGATGGAACCGCAGTGGTCACGATCAATTTGGTCGGAGCTGCGAACAGTAATTTCGGTCAGGCTGATCCGTATAAAATCGCTGTATTGTTGAACGGCACCAGTATTGGTACTGCGGAATGGTCTGGAAATGGTGACTATCAGTTCCAGGCCGAAGTCGCTGCAGATTTGCTCAATGAAGGCGGTAATGAAGTGGAAATTGTCTCTCAGCTAAACAGCGATGTGGTTTATTCTTTTATCTTTCTTGACTCTATAGAGGTGGATTATAAACGTTCTTACGAAGCGATAAATAAAGAATTGTTCTTTACAGGAGAGCAGTATGCCAGCGTGACGGTGAAAGGATTCAGTAACAGTAATGTTTTGGCCCTTGATATTACGGATCCGAAGACCCCACAACGATTGAGAACTCTGCCCGGCAAGAATCAAGATGGCGAGTACACGATCACCGTATTGACCGAATCTGATCATAAATACTTTATTACGGCTAACACGCTCATAACGTTTTTAGGTGATATAATCGTTGATACACCTTCTCAATTGCGTAGCAGCGACAATCAGGCGGATTATCTGGTTATCAGCCCGCTGAGTCTGATTGATTCTGTGCAGCGCCTTGCTGATCTGCGGGCGGCGCAGGGCATGGTGACCCAGATTGTTGATATTGAGGATATACAGGATGAGTTCAGCAACAGTTTGGCGGCACCTGAGGCAATTCATGATTTTCTCGCCTATGCGTATGAGAATTGGAAACATGCACCCCGCTATGTGGTGTTGGTGGGAGATGGTTCTTATGATTACAAGGATTATCTCGGCTATGGTTATCCTCTTGTTCCCAGTAAGCTGGCAGTCACCCCAGATGGTTTTTTCCCAAGTGATAATATGCTTGCGGATGTTGTCGGTGACGATGGGGTTCCCGAATTTGCGATAGGCAGGATACCTGTGGTTGACGATATTGAACTTGAGAGTTATATTGATAAGCTCATAGTTTATGAGGAGGCTTTGGACAAATCAGGTTCCATATTTGCTTTGGCTGTCGACAAAGCGGATCCGGCGGCGGGTAATTTTCAAGCCAGTGCGGACAAAATAACCAATTTAATACCGGATTACTTTACGGTGAATCGGTTTGACACCGACATATTAGAAGAAAGCGGAACCCATGATCAGATTGTCGGTGCTTTGCGACAGGGAACCGGCATCCTGCATTACATAGGACATAGTTCAGTTGTATCCTATGGACGTAGTGCCTCTTTGCTGACGGCGGATGAGATTGATTCCATGAGTGATATAGGTTCTCCTCTGCTGATGGTCAGTACGTCCTGTTCTGCGGCAAGTTTCGGTTACCCGGCCTTTAACAGTATAGGCGAAAGTGCCGTGTTACGGACTGATGGAGCGGCGGCGGGCTTCTACGGCGCAACCGGTTTGACTCAAAATTACCTTGCTGATATCATGGCGGAAGGCTTTTACCGCAACTTGTTCAGCTCGGAGGATTTACGAGTCGGTGATGCTGTTGTGCGCGGGAAAAAGTATTATTTCGATCAGGGCGCAGAGCGTTACCCCCTTGATATATATAATCTGCTTGGTGATCCGGCCATGCTTGCACCCGTTCAACAATAAGCATCACAGTTTTCTTTCATTGGGCGGACGTGATTTTTTGCCCGATGAAAGTGCGAAAAATAGGTTGATGCTGAATATAAAGGAATATGGACATGAATGTACAACTTACCAGCGTATTTAAGCAGGGCGAGAACATTGTTACTCGAAAAGTGATGGATGAAACCCTGCTGGTTCCTATTTCCGGTGATCTCGCCTCTATGGATGAGTTATATACTTTGAACGATACCGGTGCCTTTATCTGGCAGGCCCTTAATGGAAGCCTGACGCTGGCCGAGATAGGACAGCAACTAGGACAAAAATATGATGCGCTTCATGATGTGATAGAAGCGGATATGGTCGAAATTATAAACGGACTGGCGGATGCGGGTCTGGTTGAGACGGTGACCTGATGGCCGAGCAGCTGCCAAAAGATTGTATCGGGGCGGAGAATGGTGATGTGGCCCGTTATTTTTCCAAAGCAGCGGCAACTCGAACGCCATTGTCCGTCTCCTTTGAGCTGACCCGTCGCTGTAATTTTCGTTGTGTCCACTGTTATCTCGGCAATCAGGAGAAAATTCATAAACATCGTCATCAAGAACTGGATACGGAAACCGTCATCCGATTGCTTGATGATATGGTGAAAACAGGAACCTTGTTCTTGCTTTTGACCGGAGGCGATCCCATGCTCCGGCCTGATTTTGTCAAAATTTATGAACATGCGGTTCGCATTGGTCTGTTGGTGACCGTATTTTGCAACGGTTCTCTTTTGACGGATGACATTATTAACTCCTTTATCCGATATCCTCCCAGAGTTGTTGAGGTGACGCTCTACGGCGCAACTTCGCAAATTTTTGAAGCGATAACGCAAAAGTCAGGTTCTTTCGCTGCCTGTATGGAAGGGATAGCACGGTTGCGGGCAGCAAAAGTTCGTTTGTACCTGAAGACTATGGTTCTGACCCTAAATATGGATGAATTTCAGACGATTCGGGCCATAGCAGGGGGTATTGGAGTGCCGTTTCGTCATGATTGTTCTCTTCATGCCGTCATGCCCAATGATGACAATGACGGATGTGCGAATTGTGGAAGCGACTTGACAGATCCTTTGCGTTTTCGCATTTCTCCTGAGCAGGCGGCGGAAATTGATATGGGGGTCAATGAACTGGCTCTCAGGTTGACTGAATCAACCGAGACCCTTTGTTCAAAAAAATATTCAGATGCATTGTATCGTTGTGGAGCTGGCAGGGTATCTTACCATGTCACCCCTTACGGGCAACTCATGCCCTGTCTGATAACCCATTCTCACAGCGTGACTCTCGGCGAAGAGGGGATTGGAGCAGGATGGAAAGCATTGCTCAAAGAATTTTCTAAACATGTCGAGGTTGCATCATTTCCCTGTCATGATTGCAATAACAAGGATATATGCACAGGTTGTCCAAGTGCCTTTGCCTTGGCAACAGGCCGACCGGAAAAGGTAGATACATTTTATTGTCAATATGCTGAATGTCGAAGAAAAAAAATTGAAGAATTTTCAAAGAACGGGTGCTGATAATGAGCGAAAATAATACGTTGAATGATCATAGCGACACAAATCGAAACAATGCGGGAAAGAAACTTTCGTATGAAAAGCCGAAGCTGACAGCGGTATCTCTATTTGCTGACCAAGTTCTCGGAACATGCGGTAAGGTTCCTCCCACACAAGGGCCGTGCACTGCTCCTGCTTTGCTTTCTTGACGACAGCCGTGTTGCCGCACACCATGACAGCCGCACATAGTTCATGCGATGAAAAGCATCCAACGGATTTTTCTTATCTCATCGGAGGATTACGCATCAATGTTAAGAACGGCATTGATGATGATGTATTTCGGGACGTACCTGCTGAGTACCAAAATTTTTTCTGTTCTTCCGACGTATCAGGAGCAGACCTTCAGATAAGTATGGAATATTCGTCTCATGCTTTGCTTCCTGTATCTCAGAATATAATATTCTCGGCTAAGTATTTCAAGATACAGAAGGCAGTGCATGGATTTCAGGTATTCCGCTACGGGACTAAGCAGCCGCAAATACCATATTTAACGATTCAGATTGATCTTCAGTTTTCTAAATTTCAGTATTCTTTTTATCCGCATCATATTTTTTCTGATAAGACATTGGCGGCCCTCACCTATATATCCGCAGCTGATGCTCTGTTGCTCCAACACAATTTTATCAATCATCAGGGATTGATTATACATGCCGCCGGAGGCTTGGTTCAGGGCAAGGGAATGGTTTTCACCGGGCCGTCAGGTGCAGGCAAGTCCACGCTCAGTCTTTTGCTTCAGTCTTCGGAAAATCGATTTTTCAGCGATGAACGCCTGATTATCCGTTCAGTTGATGATAGGTGGAATCTCTGGGGGACCCCTTGGCAGGGAACCGGAAATATTGCCAAAAATGAGACAGCGCTGCTTTCGGCATTGGTTTTTCTTCGGCAGGCTGAGGAAACAAAAATTACCCGTTTGATGCCGTCTGACGGATTACACAGGTTGCTTCAGGTGGTTTCCATCCCTTGGTACAGTGAGGAATGGACAAACAAAGGTCTTGCTGTGTGTGAATCGTTGATTCAGGAAATTCCAATGTTTGAGCTTGCCTTCAGGCCGGATCAAAGTGCGGTTCAGGCTGTGGAAGAATTTGCAGCCGCATTATAGTCTGGATGACGTGGACAACACATACTTTTTATGCCCGCCCTGCTTTTTGCAGCAGGTTATACGAATGTACGCATTTTGAAAGAGGGTGTCATGCATCATATATACAGACAGGTGATTAGAATACATCTCTTTTTGTGGAAAAAGAAAAAAAGTCTTGTTTTCCCGTTTCTGCTTGTCTTCTTTTTTACCCCGACCATACTCTCCGCAGCGCAGGTTCTGTCGGAATCCTTTACTGATTGTGCGCTTCCTGATGGCTGGGAGGTGGTGGATCTTAATCCCTCGCCCCTTTCTGCTGCCTGTAACTGGATGTTTTCTCCTGACCATGCCCCTTCCATGCAGAATAATACCGGTGGGGAGGGCTGTTTTGCCCTTACCGACAGTGATTATTGTGGTGCTACCCAAGCGATGGATACAATCCTTCTCACTCCGTCAATGAATTGCTCAGGAATGCGAGAGACAACCCTGACCTTTAACTATGATGCCTTGGTCGTCACACCCACCTCAAATTCCACATTCACAGTGGAAATCTCGACCAACAGCGGTGACGATTGGACTGAACTTTGGAAACGGATCTCTAATGATCCCGGTCCGAAAACGGCAATCATTGATATCAGCGCAATAGCGGACAAGCAAGCGTCCGTGCGTCTTCGTTTTCGCTATACAGCTCAAGATGAATTGCGCTGGCAGGTCGATGATGTGACGATTTCCGGCAAGAAAACGAGCAATCTCAGCTGGCTCATGCTACTGCTTAACAAAACGAAGTAATGGTGATAGCAGTGCCGTCGATCATCAGCATTCGGGATCAGGGGTGCCTTGATTTTGTTCGCTCTCTTCTGCGGCAAGGTCTCTCTGTGCGTATTAAGGTTTCCGGTAAATCTATGAAGCCGTTTTTGAGCGGCGGAGAACTTGTTGAAATTTCATCTGTGCAGCTAAGGCATCTTCGAAAAGGAGATATCCTTTTTTTTTGTGAGCAGCAAGATACCCTCCTTATGCACCGTCTGATCAGGTGTCGTTATGCCGATAAAACGCTTTATTTACAAACCAAGGGCGATGCCTGTGCCGAATTTGACCGCTTTGTTTCCGCTGACCAAATATTGGGTCGAGTTCAGCGGATTTTTCTGCCTGCGGATGTTGCTGGCCGTTCAAATAGAATTATAGATCTGAATGTCTTGACCATGCGTCTTCATGCGCGGCTGATTGTCCTTCGTACGCTGATGCGTTATTATCTGTACAGAACAGCGGCGGCTGTGAAAAGTGTCTTAAATATTTTCGGAATTCTTCATTTATCTTTGCTGTTTTGGTATTTTTCTTTATAATCTATACGAAACCATTCGCAAATTCGATACAGTTTGACCAAGGAGGGATGTACAGTGGAAGATCGATTAATATATCGTAAGTTTTTATTCCTAACCGTTTTTTTCAGTATGTTGTTCTGCTTCGGTACTTTTTCGCCTGTTGCGGCTGAAGCAGGTTCCATAACGGGGACTGTGACTGACGGCACTAACCCTATTCAGGATTTAGCTGTCTTCGTTTTTAAAATTGATAATGAAGAGCATTCAGAGAAAGGTGTTTTAACAGATGATTCTGGGAAATATACGGTGGAAAATTTAACGGCGGGTTCTTACAAGGTGTGGTTTTTTACCGATGGCACCGAGTATATCGAAGAATGGTATCACCGCACTGCAACAGTGTATGACTTTGCCAGCGCTGAAACAGTTTCAGTGAATGACACCACTCCTGTTGTCGCTGATGCCGTGCTAAGTACCGGAACCGAGATCTCAGGTACGGTGACGGTGGAGGGAAGCGGCGGCGCTACCGGGATTGCCGATGTCTATGTAGTCGCATACGACACAAACGGCAACAAAGCGAAGACTTCTTCGGTAACAGGAATTGACGGTGTATACTCCATTGGCGGTTTGCTTTATGGTTCGTATACGGTGCAGTTTTCGGCCTCCCACACCGCCTACGCTACAGAATGGTACAACAACAGTGCGGCAAACGTATATACTATGGCTGCTGCTAAGCCTGTATCTGTACCTGCATCAGCGACGAGCATAGATGGTGAACTTGGCCTTGGCGACAGTATTTCCGGTATGGTGACGATAAATCGACAGCGTGTCGAAGGTGCTTTAATCAACGTCTATGCAGCGGGTAACGGCCCCCCTGACAGCCCGATAGGGAGTGCGTTGACCGGTGCTAATGGCAAATATACAGTCAAAGGCCTGCTTTTGGGTGCGCATAA
>CBDTVG010000032.1:0-11295 GCA_965363745.1 uncultured Candidatus Electrothrix sp.
CATTTTATTGATTGCTGGCTTTCATCCCTTTTTCATCCCGCAGTTGTTGCGACCTTATCCGATAAGGAGGCCGAGGCGGAACAGCGTCGCCAAGATTTGCTTGATGTCGGCATGAAGATGGTGCGCAAGTATTCGGAACAAGAGGTGCAAGATGGTGACCTACTTGTTCGGCTTTGGGAGGAGCAACTTGCTTTACTGAAGCTACTGACTGGGATTTCCGCTGTTGCGAAAGAAGGGAAGGATGGGGAGAAGGATGAGGTCGCTGTTCTGCTATACACCTCCACCTTGGCCTGCCGAGCCGGTATTGCAGAGCAAATTTTTTCTTTTGTACGGGAGCATCAGGAGCAGTTTCCCGACTACGAGCGTTGTATCGCGGCGGGAGCTGCCTATTCGCCGATTGCTTCGGCCCTACTCATGGCCCGGAACCATCAATATGATGAAGCACTGAACCAGCTTGCACAATTAGAGGATCGGCTGGAGATTGAGGTTGGCGAGGTTCTTGATCCGTTTATCGCCCATGCTGTGGCTGAGGTGAAGATAGCGTGTGGATTACAGTATTTCAAAAGCGGACGACTCCGAGAGGCTGAAGAAATTATAGCCAACGTTCTTCACGTGATACGTCAGCCCCCCCCGCTCCAACAACAGTTGCTCTCCGCTTTCGGAAAGTTCGGAACCTTCGGAACTTTTGATATTGCAGGTAAGGAAGAGTATGCGGCTGATCAGCTTGCCGTCAGCGTAAAAATTATAGAACAGCTTCAGAAACTGTCTCCCTCGGATGAGGTGAACAAGACGCTGTGTTCCTTGCTGACCAGACAGGTCGCTCAACTTCATAATCAAGGAAAAACCCACAGCAAAATTTTGCTCAAGTCTATCGAGAAAGCGGTCGCTCTGAATCCTGATGATGCGCTGGCCCGATTGACCCTTGACGATGTCAAGACGGAGTTAGAAATAGTTACAATGCAGCAGGCTGTCAATCAGGGGAAATTGGCCAAGGCAGCCTATATTGCAAAAAACAGTGCATATCAGCAGGTTGTTGAGCAATTTTTTGAATTCGCCGCTCAGGTGGTTGAGCAGATTGAAGTGGAGGAGCATCCTGATGAAGAGACAGGGGGATGTATACTCCAACAGCTTATGCGGAATGTCAGGCGGGTGAACCCTGACCATACGATTATTCAGGATATAGAGCATGTGCTTGACAGGCTGGAACAAAAAATGGGGGCATAATGAACCCCTATAAGGTGCTGAATATCACCCCGGAGGCGACACCGAGGGAAATTATCCAGGCGGCGGCTCTGGCTCTGCGGGACAAAGAATATTCCGCCCGTGAGATAGCGGAGGCGAGAAAGCGGCTTATGAACCCGGCGGACAGGCTGGTTCTTGATTTTGTTTATTCTGTTGACTTGGAACCGCTCATAAAAAATACAAACAAGGTAGAGACGGTGAGAAAAGAAATAAAGGAAGCTGATGAATTGGCTCAGTTACAGCGGCTTAATATTTTTGACGATCAGGTATGAACGAGGAAAAGAAGAAAAAGCAGAGCGGGGAAACTTCCCCGAACGACCTGCTTCGGGAAAAACTGATTGTTTTTCAGCGGGAAATCGCCGCTCTTAAACGAGCCAACAAGGAACAGGAGGAAGGGTTTCTCCGTCAGGAACAGGAGCTTTTGACAGGTCTTTTTGAAGTGCTGGACGCTTTTGATAATGTAGAAAAAAACATGCGGCACAAGCAGGCTGTGCTAGATAAAACTGGTCTCCGTTTACTGAAGAATACCCGTGCCGTGAACCGAAAACTGTTGCGCCTGCTCCTTTCCCGCCGGATTGAACCTCTGGAATTCAGGGATAATAAGGCGCAGATAGAGCAGTGCAAAATCATTGATACGCAAAGCGATCCTGCCCGGGAAAATGAGGAAATCATCTCGGTTGAGAAGAAGGGATATATCGACATCGGGCGGAAGATCGTTTTGCGCAAGGCCGAGGTCGTAACGGTGTGTAACGACCTGTAGCGGGTGTGTGCGATACCTCACTCAGCTCTCCGCCTCTGTTATTCCTCCCAAAAACGCAACAACTCCTGAATGCCCTGCCAAGCCAATCCGGACATTGCTGTAAACTGTTCCGCCGCAAACGGCTGTCCCTCAGCGGTGGCCTGCGCCTCTATCCAGCGACCGTCAGCGGCCATAATAAAGTTAGTGTCCACCTCAGCCCCGGAATCTTCCTGATAATCCAGATCCAGCACCGCCTGACCTTCAACAATACCGGCACTGACTGCGGCGATGGGTAGGATGTCGGGCATGGCCTCAATTTTATCTTCCTGCGCCATCTTGGTCAGGGCCATGCGTAAGGCCAAGGCCGCGCCGGTGATGGAGGCGCACCGGGTGCCGCCGTCCGCATTGATCACGTCACAGTCCACTCGCAGGGTATGTTCTCCCACCGTCTTTAGATCGACCATCATGCGCAGGGAGCGTCCGATAAGACGCTGAATCTCGTAAGTTCGTCCTGTTCTGCCTGAAGCGGCCTCTCGCCTGCCCCGGCCGTGGGTGGCGCAGGGTAGCATCCCGTATTCCGCCGTGATCCAGCCTTGACCGGAATCCTTTAAAAAAGGCGGCACCTTATCTTCCACAGATACTCCGCAAAGAACATGGGTGTTGCCCATACGGATCAGTACTGAGCCGTCAGCATGGGGCTGAGTTCCGTATTCAATTGCTGTCGTGCGCAGCTCATTCGCCGCCCGATTGTCTTTTCGCATATTCTTTCCTGTCAGTCGATATTTTTAAGCTGAGAACCACATGGATACATATTTTTCTGGTTGCCTTTTACTCTTTTACTCCATAGCCAGTTTGATAAGCCGATCCAGCAAAGCAACGAAATCAAGCCCCGCCTGAGCAGCCGCCTGAGGCAGCAGGCTGGTCGGTGTCATGCCGGGAATAGTATTGGTCTCCAAGATAAAAATTTCATCGTTTCCGACAATCATATCAGTGCGGCTATAGCCTCGCAGTTGCAAGGCCTTGTGGGCGGTCAGGCCGTACTCCTGGGCCTTGTCCCGAATGTGGTCGTCCACCTTTGCGGGGCAGACCTCCCGTGTCGCACCGGGCTGGTATTTGGCTTCATAATCAAAAAAGTCATATTTTGCATCCGGGATGATTTCTACCAGGGGCAGGGGCATCAAATCATCATTACCGAGCACGCCCACCGTGATTTCCCGACCTTGAATAAATTCTTCCACCATGACTTGGCTGTCGTGCTCAAAGGCAGTGATCAGGGCAGGGGAGAGTTGCTCCGGTTCACGGACAACCGACATGCCCAAGGAAGAACCTTGGCGGATGGGCTTGACCACCAGAGGCAGGGTGAGTTTGGCCAGCAGGAGGGCAGGGTCGGCAATATGCTCCTTGCCCGCCATTTCCCAAGCCGCCACCGGCAGGTCATGCAGGCGGTACAGGGTCTTGGCTAGATTTTTATCCATAGCCAAGGCACTGCCTAGGACACCGGAACCCTGATAGGGGATACCGAGCAGTTCCAGCATGCCCTGGACTGTGCCGTCTTCGCCGTGGATGCCGTGTAGGAGGATAAAGGCCGCATCTAGTTGTTTCGCATCTGCGGCGAGTTGGGCGAGATCTGTTGCCGGATCGTAACGATGTATCTGGTATGTATCTTTGTTTAAGGCCTTTGCCACTTCTGCGGCACCTTTCAGGGAGACCTCACGTTCCCCGGAGGTGCCTCCGGCTATCAGGGCCAGTTGTATTTTGGGCATGGTGCTGTTCCTTATTTTGTCGTATTACGGGATGAATTGCGGGATGATTCGTTGAGCCGCTTTTCATTTCAAATCTACCCTGTGTTGCTCTATTTATGTAACAAGCTCTATCCCTTTATCTGTAATCTTTATTTTACCCTGTTTATATAGACTACCGATTGCTTGCTTAAACACTTTTTTACTTATTTGAAACACAACTTTTATATCTTCAGGGGAACTTTTATCGTTAAACCTAGATATGCCATCAGCGGCCTTAAGATGTTCCAGGATTTTGTCAGTAGCTGAAGGAACATGTGTGCCTTGATTCGGTTGCAAGGAAACATCTATTTTTCCATCTTCTCTAACACATTGTATATATGCTTTGAGTTTTTTCCCTTCTTGGTACTTCTCATAAATCTGATTTTTATAAACCAAGCCTATATATTCATTATTTATCGCTACTTTTATTCCCACATCAGTAAAGGCGTATATCTCCACATCTACTTTCTGCCATTGAGTAAACACTCCCGGCCCAACTGTTTCTTTCAAATGCTCAAAATTACGTTTCATTTTTTCACCTTATTTATCTATTTTCTTCTAACAAGGAGCTCTATCAAGGGTGTTGAAAAGTACGCATATTAGTTTTTCATGCAGGATAATATAAACTAAATAACAATGCTGTCAATGTTTTACAGGTAATCCTGCCTGCATTGTTGGGCTCATTGGTGATGATCTGGAGGTGGTTTGCAACAAGGTTACAGAGGAAATCGGTATTTCCGTGATTCCGGTGCAGTCAGAAGGATCATCTAAATGGGTGAACAGTCCGTAAAACTGCTTGTTTTTTCAGAATGAAGGTGGCATGGTGTTTTTTGTGAAAAAGAGTCGCCTGATATACAGGCGCACCATAGCAACCATGAAAGGAGGAGTACATGAAATCACCATTGAAGCGCATCATTTTTTTAATCACACTGCTTGTGCTGGCAGCAGGACAGGCGCAGGCGGCTTGGCAGCAGGTCGGTGCGGCAGGATTCTCCGCAGGTGGGGTTGATTTCACCAGCCTTGCCTTGGACAGCAGCAGCATGCCGTACATCGCCTATCAGGACGGTGGCAACAACTGGAAGGCCAGCGTGATGAAGTTTAACGGAAACAACTGGGTGCAGGTCGGCGCGGCAGGATTTTCCGCAGGTGTGGCTGATTTCACCAGCCTTGCCTTGGACAGCAGCGGCACACCCTATGTTGCCTATGGGGCCGATGACAAGAGCTACACGGCCAACGTAATGCGGTTTAACGGGATAAGCTGGCAGCAGGTCGGCACAGCATTCTCCTCAATAGGTACGGCTTCTGACATCAGCCTTGCCTTGGACAGCAACGACACGCCATACATCGCCTGTAGTGACTACTACGGCTACACCAGCGTGATGAAGTTTGACGGAAACAACTGGGTGCAGGTCGGCGCGGCAGGATTCTCCGCAGATGTGACTGGTTACATCAGCCTTGTCTTGGACAGCAGCGGCATGCCGTACATCGCCTATCAGGACGGTGGCAACAACTACACGGCCAGTGTAATGAAATTTGACGGGACAGATTGGGTGCAGGTCGGCGCGGCAGGATTCTCCGCAGGTGGGGCTTCTGACATCAGCCTTGCCTTGGACAGCAACGACACGCCATACATCGCCTATAATCACTGGAAGGCCAACGTGATGAAGTTTGACGGAAACAACTGGGTGCAAGTCGGCGCAGCAGGATTCTCCGCAGGTGAGTCTTCTGACATCAGCCTTGTCTTGGACAGTAGCGGCATGCCGTACATCGCCTATCAGGACGGTGGCAACAACTGGAAGGCCAGCGTGATGCGGTTTAACGGGACAAGCTGGGAACAGGTCGGCGTGGCAGGATTTTCCCCAGATCCGGCTGGTGACACCAGCCTTGCCTTGGACAGCAGCGACACGCCATACATCGGCTATAAGGACAATGGCAACGACAACAAGGCCAGCGTGATGAAATTTACTACTGATCCTCCATCTGTCTCCGCCCCTGCCCTTGCGCCGATATACCAACTCCTGCTGCTGAAGGAGTAATGATGCGCTAAACCATCCTGTTTGGTTTCCTTGTGAATGCGACAAAAGCTTACAACCATTCGTTTTTATCGTGCCTCACTATCCTGGATCGGCGGCCCTTACGCCGCTTCTTTCATACAACCCACGGTGCTGATATGATTTGTCCGAAATGCAGTATCAATCATAAGAAAAGTGAGGGCCTACGTTGCGGCTGTTGCGGCTATCATTTTGTATTCAGCCCTGACAGGGACAAGGGCATGACCGACAATAAGTTCCTCAGTATTATCAAGAAGGCCAGCGCGGACGACCGCTATTACTTCACTTTTTTCCAGTTGTATTCAGCTTGGTGCAAGACGAAAGGTAAAATAAATCTGTCCAATCTGTTTGGCATCGCTTTTAAGTATATTTTAATTGGATCTTTCGCCTTTGCGTTTATATCCATTAAATGCACATTGCCAAAAAATAGTTTTCTGTTTTTCCTTATCCTGCTTCCGATGATAGCCCTTATGCACGGTATAGTGCATTACCATCGTCCGAATCAGAAGGATCTCAGAACGCTGATTAGGAAATGGTTCAACTCCAAGGGCCCCATAAAAAAAATGCTCGTGGAGCCGTCCATGCATGAGTCGCCACCCAAATTTCAGGAAGGCGATCTGTACGACTACGGAGTGGAACGGATCATTATTGTGGAGCGTCCGATCCTTGTGGATCTGTTAGTTAAAAATGACTTTCATGCCGACCAGAAAGCACTTGTTTTCAGCATGGACGGATACCCCACCTATATTGCGGAAAAGGCGAAAAAGCTGCTCACAGAATCGCCCGATCTGCCGGTGTATCTGCTCCACGACGCAACAGAGAAAGGCATGAAAATGCATAAGAAAATTAAGCTGCCTGGTCATCACCCTGTTATTGACTTAGGTGTGTTCCCGGAGCAGATGAAGAACCTGTCCATGCTCAAGTCCCTGCGCTTAAAACATCAGGGATATCAAGCGCCTCTTGATGCTCTGCCCTATGCAGCCTTGTCTGCGCTTAGTGTTGCCGCTATCGCTGCTCATGTTCCCTTTGACGAGGTGCTGGCAAGCTGGAAACAGGAAGAAAACAGCGTAGGCGATTCCTCTGTATCAAACTACGGCTGAACCGCCTATCCTGTTTATCATTGGATCTTATTATGATCCTCCGATCGTTGAAAGATCGCAGACCTCAAGCATGTATCGTCCATAATAATCACCTCCGGGCCTAATCGCCGTAGTCATTACGGGTCATCTAACTGGGCGAACATCCCATAAAAATTCTTGTCTTTTCAGGATAAAGGTGGCATGTTTCGTTCTGTGAAAAGAGTTGCCTGGCACACGGGCGCACCATACAACTATGAAAGGAGGTGCTGATATGATTTGTCCGAAATGCAGTATTAATCATAAGAAAAGTGAAGGCTTGCGTTGCAGGTGCGGTTATTATTTTGGGTTAAACCCTGAGATAAACAAGGGCATGACCGACAACAAGTTCCTCAGTATTATCCTGCAAGCCAGTGCGGGCGACCGTTGTTACTTCACCTTTCCTCAGTTATATTCAGCCTGGTGCAGGGCAAGGTCGGCAGGTAAAAAAAAATGTGTTTTAAATATATTCTTTTTGGAACTGTTCTTTTTGGAACTGTCGTCCTTGTGTTTCCGCTCCTTCTAAAAAGCGGTCTTTGTTTTTTTGTATTTGTTCTCTTCCTGCTTTCTACTTTTCCAAAACTTATAAAGGGCATAAAAGGCCGCCTTATACAGAACATAGCGTATTACAATCGTACCCCTCCCAATCAGGAGGAACTCAGAACGCTCGTCAGAAAATGGTCAAACTTCAAAGGCTCCATAGATAAAATGCTCGTGGAGCCATCCCTGCACCAGCCGCCGCCTGAATTTCAAGAAGGCGATCTGTACGACTACGGAGTGGAACGGATCATTATTGTGGAACGTCCGATCCTTGTGGATCTGCTGGTTAAAAATGATTTTCATGCCGACCAGAAAGCACTTGTTTTCAGCATGGACGGATACCCCACCTATATTGCGGAAAAGGCGAAAAAGCTGCTCACAGAATCGCCCAAACTGCCAGTGTATCTGCTCCACGACGCAACAGAGAAAGGCATGAAAATGCATGAGAAAATTAAGCTGCCTGGTCATCACCCTGTTATTGACCTCGGTGTGTTCCCGGAGCAGATGAAGAATCTGTCCGTGCTCAAACCCCTACGCTTAGAAAAAGAAGAGTTCCAAGCCCCTCTTGACGCTCTTCCTTATGCAGCCTTGGCTGGGCTCAGTGTCGCCGCTATCGCCGCCAATGTTCCTTTTGACGAAGTGCTGGCAAGCTGGAAAGAGGAAGGGAACAGCGAGGGTGATTCCTCTGTATCGAACTATGGCTGAACCGCCTATCCTGTTATGTTACGAATGCGTGGTTTAGTGTGAAAGGGAACCGGCAGGGGGGGAGCGGAAGAAACTTCTAAAAAAGTCGAGAAAGTGAAAAAAACTCATGGAAGCCTGAAGTTTTTGCTCGGGCCGGTGGCTTGAGTTATATAATCAGGATTCGAACCTGCAATCCCCCTCTCTGTAACCCCCGTCAATACGCCTTCCTTTTTTTTGCCTTGCGATACCGGGATGAGTATATTTTTCCATTTCAGGTGGATTCTGTTTTTTTGTTGCGCCGCAAGGAAATATGGGCAGATTAAAAATATGAATCATTGCTATCTATTTGTTATTTTTATTTTGCCCCTTTACTTCTCTTTTTTTTTATGTTCTGTGTATATTTTTTACATAGTAGCAATGCGAAAATTGGTTTCCGATTGGATTATTCGCCAATTATCAACATACAGCAGGAGATGGGTTGAATAAATCAGGATTTGACCCCCTATTAATTCTGCAATTATCAGGTAAACTTAGATTTAGGAGCTTATTATGGCTGAAATTATATTAATACGTCCACAATTTTCCAAGGACAACTGGAGAGAGTCAAGGCCTCCTGCTGGTTTGCTTTATATAGCCGCAACCTTAATCCGTAAAAAGTATAATGTAATTATTATAGATCAAAGCGTAGAGGATGATTGGGAAAGTCGTTTAATCAATGCGCTGGACGAGAATACTCTTTTTGTAGGGATCACCTGTCTCACCGGATATATGATTATAAACGGGATTAAAATAGCAAAGATAACAAGCAAGTATTCTCAGTGTCCTATAGTATGGGGAGGAGTACATCCAACTCTCGAACCTGATTCAACAATTGCTTCGGAATATGTTGATATTATTGTTGTTGGAGAAGGAGAAGAAACAGCAGTTGAATTGGCGAATGCTCTAAAGTTTGAAGAGGAACTGAAAAATGTGGATGGAATAATTTATAAAAGTTTTGGTAAAATAGTAAAAAATAAACATAGAGCAATATATAATCTTAATGAATTGCCTCCGTTGCCATTGCATTTAGTTAGACTGGAACTTTATAGAAACCATCCTGGTCTGAATACTTTTTTTAATTTTAAAAATCCTCTTGCCCTTTCAATAGAAAGTAGCCGCGGATGCACTCATCGATGTAGTTACTGTGTTCAATCTAACGCAATTCGGATTGAAACCGGTAATTCATCGTGGAGATATATGAAAGCAGAAAAAATCGTTGACATGATTGAATCAATCGTTGAGGAGCATGGAATAAAATCATTTAGTTTTATTGAAGATAATTTTTTTGTGCATCACGGACGGACTAAAACTTTTCTTGACGAACTTGAAAGACGAAAACTTAATATTGAGTGGTTTGCGGATATACGGATGGATACCATAACCAAAAAGATGGATATTCCATTTCTTAAAAGATTGGAAAAAAACGGACTGCGTTCATTAGGGATCGGGATAGAAAGTGGCTCTGATAAAATGTTAAAACATATTCATAAAGGTGAGACGGTAGAGACCTATATTGAAGCTAACAGAATGTTGGCACACATAAAGATCATAGCTCATTATGGCTTCATTTTAGGATTGCCCTACGAGAAAAAAGAAGACGTGGTTAAGTCATATAAGCTTATCATTCAGTTATTTAAAGACAATCCATGTGCCGCCCCTACAGTAAATAAGCTTCTTCCTTCGCCTAATACTCCGATTATGGAGGATTGCGTAAAGCTTGGCTTTAAAAAACCTGAAAAGTTTGAAGACTGGCCTTCCTATTGCGATACCGGTTGGTTTAACGGGCCAGATGTCTGGATGGACAATGAGAGTGCAGAATTTATTATGTCTCAGCGGCTTTTTCAAAGTGTAGTTACTATGCATGGAGCAAATCGAGGATTTTTCTGGTCTCTGATTTATCGCATGGTCTCAGGATTATTATTGTTCAGGATAGAGAGAGAGTTTTATTCATTTCGGATTGAAGGATTTTTGATGAATATAATCAGAAGGCCGCGTGTAATGTCGTTCCTAAGAAAATTATTTATCTTATCCAAAAAAAGGAAAACTGTTTGTTCCCGTTAACACATCAGAAAACCGCTGATAAAAATGTTCACCTCTGGTAAATAGGGGACGTACCTAGTGCTCTGTAAAAGCTAAAATTTAGGGTTGATCGTCTCCGCAATTGTTCAGTCTTTCGCTTTGGCCTGGAGGTAGTAACCCTAAAACTTAGTCATGACTTAGCACTAGGCTGTCGAAATTCTCCTCTAATTCCAACACCTTCGCCAGAATACATTTTGGCTGTTTTTTGACAAAAGAGTGAAATCAAGAACGACTAAAGATCAGGTAGTTACAAAACAGCGTATCATTCACTTTTACCCATTTTTATCAACTGGCGAAGGTATTGAATTCACATTATCATTTCCCGTTTTTTGGATTTTCGATATTTTAAGCATTGCTCTGTATCTTAGTGGTAGTAAAAGGGATGGGCTATTTCAGCATATTTTATATATCTACTTTTGGTTGCTACCGAAATCCAGAAGATAAGAAAATTTTATTTAAAAAACAGCTGAAAACGAGAATTTTGCCCCCTTTGACACCTCTCTAACTCACTGATTATTCGTTTCGCAGTGAAAAAACAGGCGTTAATAACCAATACCTTCGCCAGTTACCACGATGATTGCTCATTAAAGGCTACGGTGTTTTAAAGAGTTGCAAAACGATTCGTATATTAAAAAGCTGTGTGGCATTTGGCAATACCTTCGCCAGTTGATAAAAACGGGTAAAATTGAATGGTATGCTGTCTTGCAACTACCTGATCTTTAGTTATTCCCAGAATGACTCTTTTGTCAAAAAACGACCAAAATGCATTTTGGCGAAGGTATTGATTTGGTAGACAGATTTTTAATTGTTTTATTCTATAATCAAAGAGTTACCCCGGTAGTGCATTGGAATATATGATGTCCCGATTTAACAGTAAATTTGGAAAAAATATAGTTGAGCACTGCTTTTTGTTAATTGGCGAAGGTATTGTAATAACAATACCTTCGCCATTAAGCAGCCATTTTTTCTTTGTGAATCCGTCCAGGCATGGGAATTTTCTCAATCAGCTGCATAATATTAATCGG
>CBDTVG010000033.1:0-11017 GCA_965363745.1 uncultured Candidatus Electrothrix sp.
CTTAAGGGGAACTTGTCCACTTGGCCGTTGGCGTAAAGGACATCATACAGGGTCTTGCCCTTGTAGGCCGGATTTTTGTCCAACAGCTCCTTGGGCCATACCTCATCGGTTGTAAAGTATTTGGAAAACTCAACCAATTGCCAGAGATCGCTCTTCGATTCTCCCGGTGCCTTGACCTGCTGGCGGAAAAACTGGGTTCTCCGCTCGGCATTACCGTAGGCACCTTCTTTTTCCACCCACATAGCCGTAGGCAGAATCAGATCGGCGGCCATAGCTGTGACTGTAGGGTAAGGATCAGATACGGCAATAAAGTTCTTCGGATTACGATAACCGGGATAGACTTCCTCGTTTATATTGGGTGCCGCCTGCATGTTGTTGTTGCACATGACCCAATAGGCATTGAGCTTACCGTCTTTCAGTTTTCGACTCTGGAGCACAGCATGAAAACCGGGCTTTGGTGGAATCGTACCAGCAGGCAGTTTCCAAATTTTTTCAGCGGTCTCACGATGCTTTGGATTTTTGACCAGCAAGTCAGCAGGTAGACGATGGGAAAAGGTACCCACCTCTCGGGCCGTGCCGCAGGCTGAAGGCTGGCCGGTCAAAGAAAACGGACCGTTACCAGGCTCGGATATTTTACCGGTGAGCAGGTGAATATTGTACACCAAATTATTGGCCCAGCTTCCTCGGGTGTGCTGATTGAAGCCCATAGTCCAGTAAGAAACCACCTTTCGTTTTGGATCGGCATACAATGCAGCTAGGGCTTCTAGATCCTTTTTCGGCACGCCGGATACCTCATGAGCCTTGTCTAAGGTGTACTCGGACACAAACTTGGCGTATTCCTCAAAGCTGTACTCCTTGGAGCCGCCCGTTTTTTTGGAGTTAACAGCATTTTTTTCTCTAGGGTCTTCTGGACGCAAACCGTAACCGATATCTGCATTGCCGATACGGAAATTGACATGTTTTTCCACAAAATCTTTGTTCACCTTGTTGTTCTGAATAATATAGTTGGCAATATAATTCAGGATGATCAAGTCGGTCTGTGGATGAAACACAATAGGGAGATCAGCCAGATCAAAACAACGATTCTCATAGGTGGACAGCACAGCCACTTTGACATGACTCGCCGTCAGGCGACGATTGGTGAGCCGTGACCAAAGGATGGGATGCATCTCCGCCATATTGGAACCCCAGAGAACAAAGGCATCTGCCTTTTCCAAATCGTCATAGCAGCCCATGGGCTCATCAATGCCGAAGGTACGCATAAAGCCCGCAACAGCGGAGGCCATACAATGCCGGGCATTGGGGTCAAGATTATTGGATAAGAAACCAGCCTTGAACAATTTGGATGCCGCATAGCCTTCCCATACCTGCCATTGGCCGGAACCGAACATACCCACCGTGGTCGGCCCGTTCTTTTTAATGGCCTCCTTAAATTTTTCCGCCATGATCGTAAAGGCTTCATCCCAAGAGACAGAGGTGAACTCACCGTTCTTGTCGTACTTGCCATTTTTCTTGCGCAGTAGCGGCTTGGTCAGCCTGTCCTTGCCATACATGACTTTGGAGAGAAAATAACCTTTGATGCAATTCAGCCCTCTGTTAACTGGGGCATCCGGGTCGCCCTGAGTGGCCACGACCTTGCCGTTCTTGGTTCCCACCAGCACGCCGCAGCCGGTGCCGCAAAAACGACAAGGTGCCTTGTCCCACCTGATGCCGTCATTGCCCTCAGCCGCCGCTGCCGTGGCGGCAGGAAGCTGAGTTCCGACAACCGCAGCCGCAGCCGCAGCCGCATTAGCCTTGATAAAATCACGCCTGTTCAGTTTCATAATTTCTCCTCCTTTATGGAATTAAATAACTGCTCATCACAGTAGTTATAAATGAGAGACGCCGAAAGCACGCCTTGGATATTTTGAACATGCATCAAGGTGTCAGCAGGCACATTATCCGGTGTATCCTCTATGGTGATCACTATGCTCCCCTCCTCTTTGACCGCATGTATTTCTACGCCGGGAAGTTCCGTCAGCTGTTTTTGCAATGCCGTGGAGTTATCGGGAGACGCCTGGACAACTATACCGGAAATATTCATCAATAACCTCTTGGGACAGGGTTGGACTGTCGCTCATTAATTTGTTGAAAAGAAAGAGCACCGGTCGGGCATTTTGCATAACAGGCACCGCAACCATTACATTTTTCTGAAATAATATCGGGAGGCCGCTCATTCTGTCCGTCCCTTGAAAAAACAATCGCCCCTTTATCGCATTGCTCCAAACAAATCTGACAGAGAACCTTATTATGCATGAGGCAATTTTTATTTATAGAAACCTGCATCCTCCAGGGAGGCAGCTCCGGTTCAAAATGCAACGCTCCTGTAGGACATACCCGTGCGCATTCGCCACAAAAAGTGCAGTGGCTGCTGGAAAAATCCATTACGGGCAACTTGTTTTCATCTTGAATGATCACCTTTTGCACACAGGCGACGACACAATCCCCGCATCCGTCACACAGGGATATAAATGTCTTCGCGCCCGCCGACCACGGAGGATGACAAGCTGTTTTTTCTATCTCTTTGAGCGAAGCGGAAGTATCCGTATCTTCTTTGAGAAGATATTCAAGACATTTATCAAGCAATAACGAGGCAAAGCTCATGCAAATTCCTTCCAGACAAACAAAGAATCAAAAAGTACAATGATAAGAAGAGTAGACACCCAGTGCGTCATTTTATTATGCTCTTCAACATTGCTTATCAACAGTCTACCAATAATAGAGAGACGGTTCCTTGATCTATGTCAAAAAATAAAAAATAAGCTGGTCAGTCAGACAAATATGCGCTCCTAAAAGCATTACAGAGGAGTTTTTTCATTCTAATATTCACACGAAAAATAAATAATTATCAATCACAATAGAGAATATTTCTCATCCTATTTTGAGTATATTCAAAACTGAATAAAATATTAATCATATTTTTATGTGGTCACTTTTTTAAAAATGCTCTCAATAATACAATAATATCATAGTAATATTTTTTCGTATAGTATTTTTACTCTTAAACTTTTTTATTGAAAATTAAGGTGCACTCTGCTTGAAAAAAAGAAAAATTTAACAAAAAAAATGTAATTAAAAATTAAAAAACACTTCATATTATTTTATTATAAAATTTTATTTGTAAATAAATTTTATTTTTGCTATATATAAGCATATAAAAGTGAGCATACATATACTCGTATCTAATAAAATTATTTTTATCGATTTCTTTATGATATTTCTGTTTACGCAGATACGAAATTACCTTAATACGGAACTGATAAAATCAGTCAGGACTTGCATGTCGCTCACACTTTTTTCAAAAAAAATTCCCTTCGCCTACTCTCCCCACACAATATATCTTCTTGAAAGATAGAAGAATAAGCAGATCATATTTTTTAAAAAAATGAGAGGAAACTATTTTTTTCGTTTTTTGACATAGCTCAAATATTTGAAGTTCTATCACGGATAAAGTGCTAATAAGCATATTTGAATAGTGACACGGGGCCTGAATCTTCTCTTCAGAACTTCCGTTTTCTCTTCAATTTGCAATAGAATTACGACTGGACTGTCCGGTCGTCTGTGTTCACCCCTTTGAAAAGGAGGAAGTTATGAGAGTGGTATTATGGTCCTGCGCATTAATGCTTATGGCCGGAATACAGGGTGGGAATGCCCAAGCCGCACAAGAAAGCGGTCTGCCTGAAGCATTGTCGGAAGAAACCAAACAATGCCTTGCGTGTCATAAGGAGATCAACAAGGGCATGTATCAGCAATGGGGCGGCAGTAAGCATTTCGGTGCCAATGTCGGCTGTTACGAGTGCCATCAGGCGAAAAAAGGGGAAAAAGACGCTATGGAGCATAACGGCTTCACGGTATCTGTAATTGTTTCTCCGAAAGACTGTAGCAAGTGTCATGCTAAAGAAGTAAAAGAGTTTGAAGGATCGCATCATTCCAAGGCCGGAAAGATTATGGGATCATTGGACAACGTGCTTGCCGAGGTAGTGGAAGGCAACCGAGCTATGGTTACTGAAAGTTTCCCAGAGGGAATCTCAGCGGCTGCTGTGAACGGCTGCTGGCAATGTCATGGTTCTGAAGTCAAGGTACTGAAAGATGGTACGCTGGATCCGGCAACCTGGCCGAACAGCGGAATCGGACGCATCAACCCCGACGGCAGCACAGGAAGTTGTTCAGCCTGTCATGCACGACATGATTTTTCCGCAGCCCAGGCAAGACAGCCTGAAAACTGTGGTAAATGTCATATGGGTCCGGATCATCCACAGCTTGAGATCTACAACGAGTCTAAGCACGGTATCGCCTTCCGCGCCAATATAGACAAGATGAACTTGGATTCTCCGAAATGGATTGCCGGTGAAGATTATTCTGCGGCACCGACCTGCGCCACCTGTCATATGTCCGCCACTAAGGATTTGGACATCACCCATAATGTTGGACTGCGCATTAAGTGGAACAATCGTCCACCGATTTCCAAACTGTCGCATACCACAGACAAACGCTGGAATCTTGAATCCGCATCGTTTACCGGTGAACAGCGTCAAAAAGACATGAAAAAAGTCTGTATTGCTTGCCATAACGCAAACTTTGCAGACAACCACTATGTACAATATGAAGCACTGTTAGACCTCTATCATGAAAAATTCGCCAAACCCGGCATAGCATTGTTCGATGCCGCAACCGCAGTGCTGAAGGCGGTCGAGGGAGACAAGTACGCTAAATTCGCCCATCTTATTGATTACACCTGGTTCGAGATCTGGCATCATGAAGGTCGTCGGGCACGTCATGGAGCAGCCATGATGGCACCGGATTACACCCATTGGCACGGCACCTATGAAGTTGCCAAACATTTCTACGGCAAGTATATTCCTGAGCTGAAAGAAGTGGTTGAACTGGGCAAGCACAGTGCAAACAAAGAGGCTCATAAGCTGGCTGAAGATCTTGAAAAACTGTTGACAGAGGTACTGAACAGTGAAAATCATAAATGGTCTATTGGTCAAGAAAGTGACGCTGACAAGGAAGCTCGGAAAAAACGTCAGGAAGAATTCAACTCCAACTACAATAACTAAGGAGTGGACAGAATAAATCAAACAGCTTGATTTATCTGGAGAGCCGCACAGAACCTCATTTCTGTGCGGCTTTTTTTGTTCTTCCTGGCGGCTGATTATCGTCTGATTGCGCTCTTGATACTCCTGCCCCGCACTCCCGAAATATCATCTCGTTCAACAAAAAACGCACCTTCCCTCTTGACATTCCAGCCATTGTCTTTATAGTTTTTTCCCGTTAAGCTCTCAATTTTTTTCTGGAAACTCTGTGAGAACAGAGAGGTATAATCCCGGCTCTGGCTGAACATTCAACACACAACCCAGAAACTTCGCTGTGTGTTCCTGCCCCGTATCCTCTGCCCTGATTTTTCCTCTGTTCCTTTATTTTTTCAGCGAAAAATATTTCATTTTTTTTTATTTCAGTTTATGGAGGACTATCACACATGATTCAAGTTGAACACCTCACCAGAAAATACGGAGACTTTACCGCAGTCGATGATGTCTCATTTGAGATCGACCAAGGTGAAATTGTCGGTCTGCTAGGCCATAACGGCGCAGGCAAGACCACCATCATGAAGATGATGACCGGTTACTTAGAGCCGACCGAGGGGGTTATCTCCATCGACGGCTTGGACATCGGCAAAGACCGCCGCAAGATCCAGAAAAAAATCGGCTATCTGCCTGAAAATTGTCCGGTTTATCCAGAGATGACCGTGCTGGAATACTTGGAATACAGCGCAGCTCTGCACGGAATCAGCAAACAGCACCGGCCCGCCCTGATTCGAGAGGCGGTGGAGCGCACCGCCTTGGAGGCCAAGGCGACTAAGCGGCTGTCAACCCTGTCCAGAGGCTTTCGCCAGCGTACCGGCGTGGCTCAGGCCATTCTCCATAAACCGGACATCCTCATCCTTGATGAGCCGACCAACGGACTTGATCCGACCCAGATCAAGCATATGCGTACCCTGATAGCGGAACTCTCCAAGACCGCAACCGTGATCGTGTCCACCCATATTCTTCAGGAGGTGCAGGCCGCCTGCGACCGGGTCATTATCATCAAAAACGGCGGCGTGGCCTTGGACTCAAGGATCGACGACCTACAACAAAATTCAAAACTGCTCATCAGCATGGCCGCGGAGAGCAAAAAGGCCGTAAAGCTGTTCACCTCCTTCCCCCAGGTCGCCTCTGCGACAACAATCAAGCAACATCAATTTGAATTGGAACTGCACAAGGATACAGATAGCAATGCAACGGCCGCAGCACTGGCCAAAGGAATTCACGAAAAAGACTGGTTGCTTTTTGCCATGCATTTCGAGTCCCGTAATCTGGAAACAGTTTTTGCCGAGATAAGTGACAAAGGAGGAGCGGCATGAATACATTTTTACGCATAGCGAGAAAGGAGTTCGGATCATTTTTCAGTTCTCCGATCGCCTTTATCTTTTTGGGCACCTTTCTTGCCGCAAGCCTTTTTATCTTTTTCTGGGTGGAAACATTTTTCGCTCGTAATATTGCGGAAATTCGCTCATTGTTTGAGTGGATGCCCATCCTGCTCATTTTTCTGGTTGCAGCTATAACCATGCGGATGTGGGCCGAAGAGCATCGGGCCGGAACCCTTGAGTTCCTGCTCACCTCGCCAATCCGACCGGTGACCTTGGTGCTTGGCAAATTCACAGCCTGCCTAGGCCTGATTGCTTTGGCTCTGCTTCTGACCCTGCCATTGGCAATCACGGTGAGCTTCCTCGGTCCGTTGGATTGGGGCCCGGTTTTAGGCGGTTACCTAGCCTCGCTTTTCCTGGCGGCTGCCTATATCTCCATCGGCCTTTTTGTTAGCATTAAATCAGAAAATCAGATCGTCAGCCTGATCACCACTTCGCTGATCTGCGGTCTGCTTTACCTGATCGGTTCTGACACCTTGTCCGCTTTTTTCGGCAATCAGGGTTCCGAGATCCTAAAAATGCTGGGCACCGGCTCCCGCTTTCAGTCCATTACCAGAGGGGTCATCGACCTTCGGGATCTGTATTATTATGTCGGCATTATGGGCGTGTTTCTCTGCCTGAACATCTACGGCTTAGAGAAAATCCGCTGGGCCGGTAATCCAGCAAATCGCAACCACCGGGCCTGGCAAGTAGCTTGCGGCCTGCTGATCGTCAATTTCTTGGCCGCCAACCTCTGGCTCGCACCCATGGGTTATCTTCGCTCAGACATGACCGATGGCGATATCTACTCCATCTCCGATGCTACTCGTAGCTATTTAGGACAAATTCAAGAACCCCTGCTCATCCGGGGCTATTTTTCCGCCCAGACCCATCCATTGCTAGCCCCGTTGGTGCCTCGGCTTCGTGATTTGCTGGAGGAATACTCCATCGCGGGCGGCGACAAGGTGCGGGTGGAATTTGTTGATCCGGCGGACAATCCGGAATTGGAGAAGGAGGCCGGACAGAAATACAGCATCCGACCGGTGCCCTTCCAAACTGCCAGCAAGTATCAGTCTTCGGTCACCAACTCCTATTTCGACATCCTGATCCGCTACGGTGATCAATTTGAAACCCTCGGTTTTCGGGATCTTATTGAACTCAAGTCCCAAGGCGAACAAAATCTGGACGTGGAACTGCGCAATCCTGAATACGACATCACCCGTGCCATAAAGAAGGTGCTGTACAGCTATCAGGCGGGCGGGGATATTTTCACCTCTATCAGCAAACCGGTGACCCTGACAGGATATTTTTCCGCTGATGCACTCCTGCCCGAAGAGTTGGTCAAGTTGAAGAGCGACCTGCTGACTCTGTCCGAGGAGCTGAAAGCGCAAAGTAATGACCGCTTCACCGCTTCTATTGTCGATCCAGATGCCGATAATGGCAAAATAGCACAGCAAATAAGCACGGAATACGGATTCCGTCCCATGTCTGCCAGCTTGTTTGATCAGAATACCTTTTGGTTTTATGTGACCCTGACGAGCGGCGACCAAGCTTTTGAGATTCCGATGCAGGCAAACTTAGACAAAGAAGGACTCAGGCGTTTAGTCAATGCCGGTCTGAAACGCTTTGCAACCGGTTTCACCAAGACCGTGGCCTTGAGCATACCCGAATCCATGCCGCCCATGCCCCAGTACGGGATGCCCGGAAACGGCGGTCCGAAATTCAACTCTCTGCGTGAAATTCTCTCCCAAGAACGCACGATCACTGATGCTGATTTAAAAAAAGGTCAGATTTCAGGGGAAGCGGATATTCTTATGCTTGCCGCACCGGAAAAGCTTGATGACAAACAGCTCTTTGCTGTGGATCAATTTCTGATGCAGGGCGGCACTGTGGTGCTGGCAACCTCACCCTACAAAATCGGGCTTGAAGGCAAGCTCTCGGTAAGCGAACAGGCTTCCGGGCTGGAAGACTGGCTGGCCCATAATGGCATCAGCATGGATAAAAAGATGGTGCTGGATCCGCAGAACACCCCTTTTCCTGTGCCTGCAGAACGCAATCTCGGCGGCTTCACTGTCCGGGAAACCCAGTTGGTCAACTATCCATATTTTGTGGATATCCGTCCTGACGGCATGAATGCGGACAGCGGTATTATTTCCGGGCTAAATCAGGTCACCATGAATTGGTCTTCGCCCATTACAATTGATCAGGAAAAAAACAAGGGCAGAAAAATAACCCGGCTGCTGGAAAGCTCGGAAAAAAGCTGGCTTTCCGATTCCACCCAAGCCCAGCCGAATTTTCAAAAACACGGCGATCTCGGTTTCCCTATCGAGGGTGAGCAGGGCCGTCATCTGCTGGCCGTCTCGGTTGAGGGAGATTTGGTCGGTTTTTCTTCCTATTTTACGGGCAAACCTTCGCCTTTGCTGAAAAAAGAAGACACTGAGGAACAGGAGCAAACTTCGACTGAATCGGGCGAGGAAGAAGAAAAAGAGCAAGTTCTCATCCGGCAGTTGGACAAATCACCGAATACAGCCAGGATCATCCTGTTCGCCTCAAATAGCTTTCTTAGCGACACCATCCTGAATATCAGTTCCAGCGTGATGCGCACCAATTACCTCGGGCCGGTGCAACTCATGGCCAACACAGTGGACTGGTCGCTGGAGGATCGGGGTCTGCTATCCATCCGAGGCAGGAGCCATTTTTCCCGCCCGCTCAACCCGATAAACAAGAACGAACAGCTTTTCTGGGAGTATCTCAACTACGCGCTGGTACTGCTCGGACTGGCCATAATTTGGTTACTTAGATTCCAAATCAGAAAATGCTCGGAGGTGCGGCAGCTTGCGCTTCTGCAACAACCCGCAACAGGGAAGGTATCATCATGATGAAAAAAATCATTTACGTAGCTGCGGTTCTGCTCGTTCTTCAGATTGGGCTGACTGTGGCCGTTCATACACAGAATACAACGAATCTGGCTTCAACAGCGCCGGATGCCCCATTTTTATCCTTTGATGCAAGTACCATCAACTCGGTTGAAATCAGCGGGCCGAAAGGCGAGGAACTGGTTCTGCAAAAAACCGATAAAGGTTGGATCATACCGGGGACATTCTCGGCTCCGACAGGTAAAAATCAGGTCAACGATCTCCTGCAAAAGCTGGGCGATGCTCGACAGGGCTTGGCCGTGGCCACCAGCAAGGGCGCAGCCAAACGCTTCAAGACGGCAAAAGACGAGTTTGAGCGGCATATTATCCTGAAACAGGGCGATAAAACGGTTGCGGATGTGTATCTTGGCACCTCAGCCGGGTTGCGCCGTAGCTATGCCAGGATCGCTGATCAGGATGCGGTGGTCAGTATCCCGGTCAGTGATTTTGATGCCGTAGTTGATCCTGATAAATGGCTGGACAGCACCCTGTCCCGACTGAAAAAGGATGACCTGAAGACTGTTGCCTTGGCGGATATTTCCCTGACGAAAGAGGAGAAAGATAAAGAAAAAGTTTGGCTCCTTGATGGTACCGCCGCCGAAGAAACGGATAAGGAAGCGGTGGATAAGCTGCTGAACAAGGTCACCGACATCTCGGTTCAGTCCGTACTTGACCCCGCGACTTCGACCGCTCTGTTTGAAAAAGATCCGGTTGTGCAGTTCACGGTTAACAAAAAGGACGACAGCAAAGTGACCTATGCGTTCGCCAAACAGGGTGATTCTTATGTCCTGAAGATGTCGGACAATGAGCTGTACTTTAAGGCCACCAGCTGGCAGGTCAAAGGACTGGCAGATATGACGCGGGAGAAACTGCTCAAGGGCTATGATGTTGAGCAGAAAAAAGAAGATCCTGCGGCGGCGGTGATGCAAGAGGCTCTTCCGCAAGCTGATACGCCGGAGGAGAATGCCGAGGGTATCGGGGCTACTCAGGAAGAAGTTGCAGAACCCGCCCTTGCCCCTACAGCTGCTGAAGAAGCAGATACGCCAGAGCAGACGGAAGTTGCTGTGCCCGAAAAGCAGGAGATTGAACCAGAAGCTACGCAGGCTGATACGCCGAAGGATGTCGCTAGTCAAGCTGTTGAGCAGAAGCAACCTGCTGATGTAGCTACGGAATCTGCAACGGTAGATATGCAGGAACAGGAGACCGGGGCTGCTCAGGAAGAAGTTACGGAATCCGCCCCTGCCCCTACAGCTACTGAAGAAGCAGATACGTCGGAACAGACGGAAGTTGCCGTGCCCGAAAAGCAGAAAGTTGAACAGGAAGCTGTACCGCTGGAAACTCCTGCTGAACCAACAGCTACACAGGAAAAAGCTAAGGCGGATGTCGCGCAGGAGCTTCCCGCATCGGCAGTGACGCAGGAGGCTCTTCCGCAGGCTGATACTGATACGACAGAGGAGGTCGCCGGTCAAGCTGTTGAGCAGGAGCAACCCGCTGATGCCGCTACGGAATTGATGCCAGTTGATATATCAGAACAGGATACTGTGGAGACCGGGGTTGCTCAGGAAGAAATTGGGGAACCCTCCCCTGCCCCTATAGCTGTTAAAGAAACAGATAC
>CBDTVG010000034.1:0-10781 GCA_965363745.1 uncultured Candidatus Electrothrix sp.
TTTGACTGATAACCAGAAGCTGACGATACGTGCTTCGATCAAGCAAGGGGTGCAAGCAGGTTAAAATCGTGGTAATTTCATTTATGAGCAGTTGTTGGTTTTGGATTAAATATGCTTTTGTGGTGATCGCATATTCTAACAACTGCTCATTTTTTAGCTCAGCAATTCGTTTTGGCGAAGGTACTGTAATGACGTAAGATTTTTGATGCTTTTCGGGATTGAGGGTAAAGACAACCTTTTGAATTGTCTATTTAAATATATTTGTATTTATTGATTTCGACAGCCTAGTGCTCTGTAAAATCTAAGAATTAGGGTTGCCTGATCGCAACTGATTAATCTGCGGACTTGACCTGAATACAACAACCCTAAAATTTAGTCATGACTGAGCACTAGGACGTACCCCAATTAATCCAAAACGGCCCCTAAGGCTGATCCGCGACCATTAATGGCAACAGACCGGAAAAGCGCTGTTTACCATTCCTCATTGCCGACCATCCTCCGCCACAGCTCAAAGGTGATCAGCATCCACAGCTTGAGACCGTGCCGGGGCTGTGGCCGTGTTCCGAGTAAATAGGTAGACTACCTTTCTTGCTTACATCCTCAATACTCCCTCAGCAAACCCTACATGCGGTTTTCCCGCACACGGATTTCCGATGCGCTTCATAACCGAGGGCATGTGCCGAATTCCAGCCTGCTCTCTCGAAGACGGAGCTTGGCCTCCAGAAAAATCATCCCTTGCATGACCTCTTGCATGCAATGCATGCATTGCCTATAATAAATGCATACCTTTATGCTTTTCCAACAACATCAACCTATGGAATATGCTCATGCCAAGTCTTACCATTCGAAATCTTGACCCTGCCGTGAAAAAGGGACTGCGAATACAAGCAGCCCGCAATGCCTGCTCAATGGAGGAGGAAGCCAGAAAAATCTTACGGACCGCAATCCTGCAACCTGTTGCAAAAAAAGGATTAGGCAGCCTTATTCAGAAAAAATTTGAGCCAATCGGCGGAATTGACCTGGAGCCTGTTCGTTCTGCTCCCCGTTCCCCTAACGTGCTGGCTGATGAAGAATGATCCTTCTTGACACCAATATTCTCTCGGAACCCATGCGCCCGTTTCCGAATGAACGGGTTATCTCCTGGCTGGATCAACAAATCGTCACCGACCTTTTTATCTGCGCTATCACTCAAGCAGAGATTGAGCTTGGTATTGCTCTCTTGCCGGAAAGCAAAAAAAAGCAATCCTTATTTGCCGCAGCTCAAGAAATCTTCAACAGTTTTTCCGATCGCTGTTTGGCCTTTGGGGCGACCGAGGCTTCAATCTATGCAGAAGTCATTGCTGCTACCCGAAAAAAAGGAACAACTATGAGTGTGGAAGACGCCCTGATTGCTGCTGTTGCCATATCCAACGGTTTCACTTTGGCAACACGTAATATCAAAGATTTTGATAAGATCACCGCATTGCCGTTGATCAATCCCTTTGATGTGTAATTCTCAGCTTACTACAGTAAAACGGTAAAAACGAGAGGGCAGCCAATAGGGTAGAGTAGAGCATTGATGGCAACAGACCGAAAAAGCGCTGTTTAGCATTCCTCATTGCCCACCATCCGTCGCCACAGCTCAAAGGTGATCAGCATCCACAGCTTGAGACCGTGCCGGGGCTGGCCGTGTTCCGTGTCATAGTTGAGCAGTTCCTTCACCCGATCCGGGTTGAAAATCCCGGCCCGTTTGACCTCCCGCCTGCTCAGGATCTTACGGGCATATCGGTGCAGATCCTTGCGGAACCAGAAATGCACTGGAACCCGCATGCCGCTCTTGGGCCGGGCAATGATTGTCTCCGGCAACATATCTTTATACGCCAGCTTCATGATCACCTTTTCAACCCCCTGCCGGAGCTTGAGGTTGGAGGGCATCCGGAAACTCAGTTCTATCAGTCGTTCATCAAACAGGGGAGAAAGCGGGGTCAGGCCGTGTGCTCCGGTCATCCGTTCGACCTTGGGCAGGATAAGGTGCGCACCTTTAAGCCGAATATTGACGGCGCAGAGCTTGTCGAGAAAGTTTTCTGGCTGGCGGGCTTGAAAAAAGGGGGTCAACAGACCTTCGAGCGCCTCATGTGAGCTGTACTGATTGCGCCATTCCGGGGTGAGCAAATCCTCCAAATCATCATAGGCCCGGCGATAGGAGGCGAGATAGGCCTGTTCGCGAAACAGCGGTCCGCGTTCAATGCCGCCGTACCAATGCTGAACCAACATAGGGATGTTTTTCGGGCCGCCGAAGACTGGGTCGCCGCCTTCGCCGTTGAACACGTAGTCCACTTCCTTGGCCGCAATGGCGGACAGCATGTAATTGGGCATGGCCACCGGGTCACCGATGGGCTCATCCAGATGATAGATGATATCGCTGAGTTGAGGCAGAAAGTCCTTGGGCTGGATCAGGATTTCCCGATGATCGCTGCCAATGCGTTCCGCCGCAGTCTTGGAGAATTCCAGTTCGTTGGGATACTGTTCGCCGAAATGAACCGACCAGCTAGGCACAGGTCGGTCAATCTGCCGCATAACCTCACTCCCGACCACGCTGGAGTCAAGTCCGCCAGAGAGAAACAGTCCCACCGAGCCGGATTTCGGAAGACGATCCGCCACCGCCCGCTGATGGAGGGTGCGAAATTCCCTAACCCACTCCCGCTCATCCTTTTCTTCTTTTTCCTGTTCCTCAAAGGCAAAAAAACAGCGGGGAGATTCCACCCGGCCACGGGCGAAGGTGACGGTATGACCGGGAAGCAGTTCCCACAGATTTTTCAGCATGGTTCCCGATCCGGGTACAAAACTGAAGGAGAGGTATTGGGCCACGGCAGCGGGCCGCAATCTGCGGGGAAAATCGGGCCGGGCCAGTATGCCTTTTGGTTCAACGGCGAAAATAAAGCGTTCGTTATGCAGGGCGTAATAGACAGTACGGAACCCAGCACCATCCCGCGCAAGATGAATTCGTTCTCCATCCAGTATGGCGAGCACATAGGTTCCCCGCAGATCCCGGACAAAGTCCAGCCCTTTTTCGTTATAGCGGCGGAGCAATTCGGCCATGTCGGTTTCCTCTTCGTCGCTGAAAATTCGACCGGCAAGTGCAAGGATTACGCCGCTCTGTTCAATAATCCCACCATGACCGGTTCGAGAAGGAAGCCACGCTGCGGTCGCATGCGCAGAAGTATGGATACGGGCCGGAGAGATGCCGCGATGGCTGAGCGCAGCCGCCATTGCCCGGCGGTCTTTGCCGTTTTCGTTGCTTTGGCCGGAAAATCCGAAGATTGCTCCCATGCCTTATTTTGCCTTTTCCAAATAGCGGAGCATGGCTGCGGCCTCTGGAACCAGCGGAGAATCAGGATGCGACGTCACGGTTTTCAGCCTTTTGCGGGCATTGTCAATATTGCCAAGCCAAAGATCTAACATGGCCAGTTTGTATTGCGCTTTTTTAGCCTCCAGCGTGGCGGGCCAGTCTCGAATTAACGATGCAAAAACCGCCTGCGCCTTGTCGTATTCTCCTAGGCCGATATCGGCCTTGCCAATAAAAAAGAGGGCGCGACTGGCGTGCTTTCCGTTCGGTTTGACCTGAATATACTGACGAAGCATAGGGATAGCTTCCTGAAAATGGCCTTGAGTGACGGCCTTTCTTCCCTGAAGAAAAAAATTACCTTTGCCAGCAAAACAGTCGCCGCTCATGAGGAGAAGAAAGAGCAGAAGCAGGACAGCTGATATTGATTTTGTTTGCGTCACGACCTGTAACCAATCGTTGTTTAATAGAAAACATTTAAGGCGAAGCAAGCGACATGCGCCATGATCCATCCCCCCTTTTTCTTTTCAACCTCTTTTTAACCTCTCCGCAACCGCCGCCAACGAAACCAGAACCCGAATCCACTGAGCACAACCCCGCCAGCAATAACCACATAACGGGCCAACAGCAGGTCAATTTTTGCGAACGCAATCAGCACTAACAACACGCCCATGCTAATCAACAGCCAGTCCGTCGCCACGGCGATACCGTTACTGATGGTGCGCTTGATCTCCTGCAGGGATTGCATCAGGCGCGCTCCACAGTATAGACCACGTCGTCACCCCGCTCTTTTTTACAGACAATGCGCCCGTCATTCACCGTGAGCACCCGCTCAATCCGCTTGACAATGTCCCGCTCAATAGTAAAGCTGAACTGCTGCCCTCTATTCATCTGTTGCAGACGTAACCTTACGTCCTTATATCCCTTTCAACAGTCGCCACGATAATCGGACAGCTCTTCATCTTCGCCTGTGTTTTTCGTCATTTTTTCCCGTTCTCCTGTTCTTTGCGGTTCTCTGTTTCCCAAGCTCGGATCACTATTGTGGAAATAGAATTTTTGGGTGATCCGTCAATAAGCTTATTCGAGTAGGTCAAATAGACTAAGGTATTCCGTTTGGGATCATAAAAACGCACCACCTGTAACTTCTTGAACAACAGGGAGGTGGACTTACGAAAAACCAGTTCTCCGTCGCTCTTGCCGCTGGCCACATCTTTGGGCAGGACAATCGGCCCGGTCTGGCGACAGGCGAGGGAGGCATCCGATTTATCTTCGGCCAGGCCCACTGTCCCTCGGATTCCTCCGGTTTTCGCCCTGCTTAAATAACAGGTGGCACCGCTGATATTCGGGTCATCAAAAGCCTCAATTATGATTTTATCATTGGCTCCGAGGAGCTTAAAGGTGGTGCTCACCTTGCCGATTATTTCCGCTTGAACCGCAGATGCTGTCACTGACAAAGCCATCAATATCAATAAGGAAATTCTTGTCTTCTTCATGCTATCCCTCTTCTCCCTTTCTTTGTTTATGTTCGGCTAACGGCCTTAACGGCCTGCCTGCATTCGATTGACTGCGCTGAGTAACGCCTTAACAGATGAAACAATAATATCGGTGTCCACACCGGCCCCCCACCAACCTTCTTCTTGGCTTTTATCTCTCTGATCCAACAGCTCAATATAGGTGACTGCTTTGGAGGCGGCTCCCTCGGTCAGGGAGTGTTCATGATAGGAGTTCAGGGTGAAATCCAAATTCGTCCAATCCGTTCGTTCGTTCAGAGCCGCACAAACCGCATCAAGCGGCCCGTTTCCCGATCCCGACAAGCGGTGTTCTCTGCCGCCTATCTCAAGAACCGTTTCAATGTCTGCTGTGGACATATCCTCTTGCTGATCAATATGACGCTTGAGCACGTTAAACTCTTTCAACTTGTAATGCCCGTCCTCCCGCAGGTATTCCCGCTCAAAAACAGCATACACCGTCTTGCTGGACAAATCTGCACCAAACTTTTCCGTCTCTTCCTGAATCACCCGAGCAAACCCAGGCCGCATGCTCTTGGGCAGCTTATAGCCGAATTCCCGATCCATAATATAAGCCGTTCCGCCTTTGCCGGATTGGCTGTTGATACAGATAATGGACTTATAGGTTCGTCCCACATCTTCAGGATCAATAGGTAAATAGGGCACCGCCCAGATGCCTGTCTCACCGGATATTTCACCGGAGGCAGCCGCTACCGTCGCATCCAGCATCGCATCCATGCCCTTACTGATTGCGTCTTGGTGCGAGCCGGAAAACGCAGTGTAGACCAAATCGCCGACATAGGGATGACGCGGATGAATAGGCAGGTCGGTACAGCGTTTGTAGACATTAACGACTCGGTTCACGTTGGACAAATCTAATCCAGGATCCACTCCCTGGGTAAACATGTTCAAGGCCAGGGTGACAATGTCCACATTGCCGGTGCGCTCGCCGTTACCGAACAGGGTTCCCTCTATCCGATCCGCTCCGGCCATCAAGGCAAGCTCGGTGGCGGCGACTGCGCAGCCTCGGTCATTATGGGCATGCAGACTGATCAGGGCGCAATCACGGTTTTTCATATTGCGAATAAACCATTCTATCTGATCAGCATAGATATTGGCGGTGGACATTTCTACGGTTGCAGGCAAATTAATGACTACCGGGCGTTCCGGGGTTGGTTCCCAAACCGCCATTACGGCCTCGCAGATCTCCAAGGCAAAGTCCAGCTCAGTGCCGGTAAAACTTTCCGGTGAGTACTCATAGCGGATATCACCATCAAACTTTTTCGCTTCCTCCCGGATGACCTGCGCTCCCCGCACCCCAAGCTCTATAATCTCTTTTTTTTCCATCTTAAAAACCACCTGTCGCTGCAAAGTGGAGGTGGAATTGTAGAGATGAACAATCCCCTTGCGCACCCCCTTCAAGGCCTCGAAGGTCTTGCGGATCAGATGTTCACGGGATTGGGTTAAGACTTGGACGGTAACATCATTAGGAATCAAATTATCTTCAATGAGCATACGGATAAAATCGAACTCCACCTTGGAGGCCGCCGGAAAACCGACTTCAATTTCTTTGAATCCAACTTCAACAAGTAGTTGAAACATTTCTATCTTCTGTTCCAAATTCATGGGCTGACGCAAGGCCTGATTACCGTCGCGCAGATCAACAGAACACCAGAGCGGTGCCTCGGTAATGCTGTTGTTGGGCCAAGTTCGATCATGTAATTGCACAGTTGGATAGGGAGGATACTTTTTCAATTTGTCAGCCTGCATGGTCTTGTCCTCGTAACAAGTTAACTCAATCAAATATTTTTGATAAAAACCGTAAAAAAAGAAAAAAAAAGCCACGATTCATACGCTGAACCGTGGCTGCTGGATTATTTTTATATCCCTGATACTCAGAACAAACTTCGCCCTTCTGCCACAGTCGTGCTGTGCGGTCCAAAGATTAGAGTAAGGTTGCGAAGAAGTCTTGATATAATCATCGTTTGTTTATGATAACTGTTTTCCGTTCAATTTTTTACATCTTAAGACTGTCAGGTCATTTGTCAAGAAATAATTCATAAAACAGCACCTATTCCGTCTCGTATAAACGAATTGACAGGATTATGCCAGCCGATCTATGATATTTCAGACCGACAATATCTTGAATCTAAGCGAGAAAGAGAGTATATATCGGACACTATCCTTGCAAAATCGAGTAAGATCAAGCAAGATCGAAATACTTAACATGCTATCAGCTCATTACAGGAAAGGGAATCAATAATGCCCACAGCGTCTCACTCATTTTCTCCTCAGTCATCAATCTACGTCGCCGGACATCGAGGTTTGGTCGGTTCCGCCATTTGTCGGCGGCTTCGGCAGACAGGCCACACAAATACCCTGACAGCGACACATGCTGAACTAGATTTAACGGATCAAACCGCCGTGCGTCGCTTTTTTGCCGACAAACGACCAGATTATGTTTTTCTTGCCGCTGCTAAGGTCGGCGGCATCCATGCCAATGATTCCTATCCTGCCGATTTTATCCGGGACAACCTGTTGATACAGACAAACATCATTGACTCGGCCTTTCGGTTCGGCGCAAAAAAATTGCTTTTCCTCGGTTCTTCCTGTATTTATCCTAAGCTCTGCCCTCAACCTATGCGGGAAGAATACCTGCTCACAGGGGAGCTAGAACCGACCAATGAATGGTACGCCGTGGCCAAAATCGCAGGCATTAAAATGTGTCAAGCCTACCGGAAACAATATGGATTTAATGCTGTTAGCCTAATGCCCACCAATTTGTACGGGCCGGGTGACAACTTTGATTTACAGAGTTCACATGTCCTACCCGCTCTGCTCAGAAAATTCCACGAGGCGAAAATCAATGGCCTAGCGGAAGTGGAGATTTGGGGAACCGGCACTCCGAAAAGAGAATTTTTGCATGTGGACGACCTCGCCTCGGCCAGCCTGTTTCTGATGGAGCATTATAATGATTCTGAAATTATTAATGTGGGTTCCGGGCAGGAAGTCACCATCGCCGAGCTGGCTGATCTTATCGGTGAAATCGTCGGATTTCAAGGGACTGTTTGCCACAATACCGACATGCCTGACGGAACACCGAGAAAACTCCTTGATGTGTCAAAACTTTCCGCTCTGGGCTGGAAGACTCTGATTCCTCTGCGTGAAGGTGTAACTGACACCTATTCTTGGTTTATGAAAAACAGAAATTCGGCTGAGACATAAAACCGAGCAACAGGTTTTGAAAAATAACCCTCTGAATATATGAACAGTCTTTTTGACTTCATTCACCTGCTTTATGCCCGACGCAGATTGATAATCGCTATGGCAGCCAGAGAAATACGGGCCCAATATGTCGGTTCCTCTCTTGGTCTGCTGTGGACATTGATTCACCCGATTGTCATGATTTCGGTGTTCTGGTTTGTTTTCAGCGTTGGATTTAAATCCAAACCACTGAATGATGTTCCCTTTATTGTTTGGCTCACAGCCGGATTAGCCCCTTGGTATATTTTTTCGGAAACCATCAGCGGATCCACCAATATTATTATCGCCCACTCCCATCTGGTCAAAAAAACTATTTTTTCACCGCAGATACTGCCGGTTGTTAAAATATTATCCAGTTTGGTCACTCATGCTATTTTCCTGCTGGTACTACTGGTGTTGCTAATTTTTCAGCAGATGCCCCTCAGTGTATATTATTTTCAAGTGCTGTATTATCTTTTTTGTATGTTGTTGCTTTCATTAGGCATAGCTTGGGGTCTGTCCGCCCTGAATGTCTTTGTCAGGGATGTCGCACAACTGGTGACGGTCGTCCTTCAGGTTGGTTTCTGGATAACTCCGATTTTTTGGGATATCAGTATGATGCAACCAAAAATCCAATGGTTTTTGAAAATTAATCCTGTCTACTACATTATTCAGGGGTATCGGGATTCGTTCATCACTTTTTATCCGTTCTGGTTGCGCCCCGCTTACACCTTGTATTTTTGGTCAATCACCTTGTGCGTACTGGTCGGCGGCGCATACATTTTTAAAAAATTGAAATCCCAATTTCCTGACGTACTCTAAGTTTCAGCCTGATTCGACCATGTAAGGTCACGAGTCACGACCTAAAACAGTACATACTGACACACTGACACCGTCAGAGCGGCACTTTCCCTGTTCAGAACAAAACAGACCGAGTCTGAAATCAACAAATCAAAGTTTCATTGACATTGTTCAATATATATCGTAAAATATACGATTTTATACACTCAAGATAAACAAGCAGATGGGACATGCCATTAGCAAAAAGGATGTGATTTTTCATGATTGAAGTAGAAGTCAAAGGAGACTTGGAGTACGCAATCCGCCAACTGAAGAAAAAATTACAGATTGACGGTGTCAAGCGAGAACTCAAACGACGTGAACACTATGAGAAGCCAAGCATTAAAAAACGTCGCAAGTCCGCCGAAGCCCTGCGCAAACTTCGCAAGTACAACCGAATGAAAAATCGGTATTAACTTGTTCAGCCCTGTCGCTCCTTTTGAGAGTGTCAGGGTTTTTTTCATTCCCCTCTCGTATCCTCTCCAAAATCTAGGGTAGCAAAATAATATTTTTTGGGGCTTGCAATGTTGGTCAATTCATAAGACAATGTGCTCCATGAATGCAGATATTCTAAAAATCTTACAGCAGCTTCATATTGATTTTGATTCACTCCCCGACAAGGGGATACAGGATAAAATCATGCTGTTGGTAAATATTGTTGAGCAATTAGCCTTGGAAAGGGTGTTGAAACAATCAGCGTAACTTTTTGATTCTCCGCCATTATTCAACAAAGCGTTTTTTTGCGTAGAATGACGTTATTCCAAGTAGTTATATGCATACTTTTCAACACCCTTTTGGAGAACCAAGAACTCAAGGAAACTGTCAGATGATTACTCAAAGACGAGATTAACCGGCTCAAAGGAGAGCAGGGCCGTCCGAAGATTCGTCCTCAAAAAAAATCGGGCGATTTCTCATCAGAGTCGGAACGCCAAGAAAGCTCACCGCCTAAGCGGCCCAAACGGAAAAAACGCAATATTGTTGTTCATCAAGAAAAAATCTGTCCTGTCGAGAAAGAAAAATTGCCAAAGGATGCGGTATTTAAAGAGTACGATGACCGTTGTCATTCAGGATATTATTATACGAGCGAAAAACACGGTATTATTCAGCATCAGAAAATAAACGAATCATCGGCACCTTACCCGTTGGATACCGAGGCAGCTTTGGCCCTAGCATCAAAACGCTGATTTTGTGTTTGTACAATGATTCAGGCATGAGTCAGCCCAAAATTCATCAGCTGCTGCAAACAGTAGGCGTTGAGATCTCACCGGCAACGATTTCGCGGATAATCACGGATGATATCAATTGTTTTCATGAAAAGGGTGTTGAAAAGTATGCCTATAAATGCTTGAAATAGCGGCATTTCACGCAAAAAAGCTCTTTGTTGAATAATGACGAATAATCAAGAAGTTACGCTGATTGTTTCAACACCCTTATGAAGAAAAATCTGAAATCATCTCAGCGGGGCTTCAGTCGACAGATTATCACCATATGGATGATACCGGTGCGCGTGTTAAGGAATGAGAATTTAATAACTGCTCCATTTGTCTAACCGGGCAACACACGGTGACAGTGTCGCCTGTACGAAATATGGTAGTTATTTAATTTCTGTTCCTAATGGTGCCAATTTCTACAATCATGTGCTTTGCAATCCCCTACTATACGGCCTATTTTACCCGAGAAAACAAAAATTGTTTAACCCTGATGGAAATATTAAATGAAGACGAACCAGCCTTCCTGCTCAATTCGCAAACCATGGAGTTGTTGATTGATTCTAACCTGTCAGAAAAACAACGTCAGCGTCTGGTGCCGCTGTTAAGGAACAGAATTCAATGTACTACCGGCTAAAGCCGGTAGATTGCTTTGCGCGT
>CBDTVG010000035.1:0-10768 GCA_965363745.1 uncultured Candidatus Electrothrix sp.
AACCGTTCCGATCAGTGCGGCCTTTCTGGAAAGGCAGTTTGGCATCAGGGGCAAAAATTTCCACCCCGGCATAGCTCATAGGTTCGCCGTCATCATAGGCGACTGCCGCACACAGGGCTTCACTGCCGTCGCCGGTTTCACCATGAACTCCGTGGGCATGACCGGTGGCGGGCAAAAGAGTCAAGCCCAAGGCCAAAATAGAACAATAGACACCTGTTCGGATAGTACATTGTATTGTTGTCTTCATTTGTTATACACTCCATGATGGATATTTTTTTCAGCAGGTCGGTTCAATCTCGATTTCAGCCTGCTTGATTTCATTTACGTCCTGTTTTTTCTTCGGTGCAAAAAAAAGATAGATCGCCATGCCTGCGGCAATAGTGCCGACCGCAAACAGCACTGCCACCGGACGGCTTTTAACGGAAAAAAAGATGATCCAGCTATTGGCGGCAATAAACAGGAGCGGTGTTACCGGGTAACCAGGGGTCTGATAGATATCTTTTCGTTTTCCTTCCCGCCTGCGGATACGTATCAGGCCGACAACGGTTAGCATAGAGCAGAGGGAGAGAGTAAAGCCGATGTAGATCAGCAGGGTTTCAAAGGAGGCCGACAGCACCATGACCGCCGCTATCCCGGCCTGAAGAAAGATGGATGAAGCCGGAGTTTTGCGCAGCGGGTTCAAGCGACCGAAGATCGGAAAGAAGAGGCCGTCTTTGGCCATAGCATAATAGATTCGCGGGCCGGTCATCACCATAGCGCTGACAACCGATAAAAGCCCCAAGGCCACGGCCCCGCTGAAAAATCTGCTGATGTTTCCGCCGAACAGGGAAACCGCCGCTGTTGCTCCGATTTCCAGTTCCCCGGCCAGCTGGGCCACAGGTGCGGCGTAGAGATAAAGGGCATTGAGGAGCAAATAGAGCAGGATCACCACGGTTGTGCCGATGAGCAGGGCAGCGGGAATATTGCGTTGCGGTCGGATAATTTCGCCCCCTATGTAGGCCGCCGCATTCCAGCCGCTGTAGGCAAAAGAGACAAAGATCAGTGAGACGGCAAATTTTTCCGAAGACAGGGAGCCAAGCAGTCCCTGAGTGGAGTTAAAATGAGTAAACGAACCCTCTCCGAAAGAAAAACCGGCAATAATAAAGGCGATGATCAGGGTAATTTTAAACAGAGTCAGCCAGTTCTGCACTCGTGTTCCGGTACGCAGACCGTGATAATGAATGAAGGTGAAAAGGATGATAACGCAGATAGCGATCAGGTTGAACCAAGACAGGGTGATGAGTGGTACCCCGAAAGGGCTGAAAACCCATTCGCTGCCTGCCGGAATACCGAGAGCTTGGTGAAAATAGGAGGCAAAGGCGATGGATGCCGCCGCAATCGGTGCAGAAAAACCGACAAAGAGCGAAATCCAGCCGGATAAAAAGGCCAGCGGCCTGCCGAAGCTCTCCTTGAGGAAGACGTATTCACCACCCGCTCTGGGAAAACGGGCCCCCAGTTCGCCGTAACAGAGCGCACCGCAGAAGGCGAACAGGCCACCGATCAGCCAGCAAAGGAGCAATGCCTGGGGATCGCCCAATTCCTTAAGAATAAAGCCGGAGGTCGTAAAAACACCGGTGCCCACCATATTGGCGATGACCAGAACAGTGGCCGAGGTCAGGCCGATTTCACGGCGCAGGCCGTTCGAGCTGTTGAATGATTTTTTCATGGATTATACAAAGAGGAAACTGCTCCCGGACTGCCTGTACTGCGCAGTCGGGAACAGGGAGATGGCTGGAAAAAAGAAAAAAGGAAGAGCCCTGAAGGGCCTATTGCACCTGAAAGGTGAAGGTCATATTGTACATGTATTGATCACAGACAGCGGTGTCGGGATAGGGCGGCTTGTGGGACAGGGAGATCATCCAGTAACCGGGCCTGTCCAGCCTGAGTTCGGCCTCGCCCTGGGCATCAGTGACCGCTTCCGCCGGAAATGGCCTGTTATCATTTTTCTTTTTGGCTGACGAAGCCTCAGTTTCATCTTCCACTTTATCGAACCCCGCATAGGCAGCCTTCAGCGGCAGATCAGCAAGGGGTTGGCCATTGAACAGCACCTTGACCCGTAAGGCATCGCCTTTTTTTACTGTGCCGGGATTGGTCAGCGGCACCATTTCGAGGGCTGGGCCTGCCGCCGCACTGAGGTTCGTTGCATCGCCGCCCGCAATCAGGACGGTTTTACCGCCGATATAAAAATTGGTGCATTGCACCGCATCAGCAATTTCGCTTTTGTTGCCCCATTTTCTGCCTTCCGGGGTGGTGGTGAAAAAACCGGGTTTATTGTCAGCCGTGATCAGATAGGCACCCGCCTTTTTGACCTCCAGCCTGTACAGACCGTCGGAGACCTTGAGCAAATCCACAATCTGACCATCAGGATCAACCGCCTGAATTTTTTCAGGCATTCCCTTTTTGACCTCCTGATGCACCCGGTTGGCCGGATATTTATGGCCCCAGCCGATGCTGATATCCACGCTGCTGCCCGGCTTAGGAAAATAATCCGTCGGATTAAGCCAGAGTTTATGAGCAAAGGCTGAGGATGAGGAGCAGGTGAGCAGGAAACTGCCGAGCATGAACAAGAATACTGTTTTTCTCATTTTTTTCCTCCGGCAAGCTGCACAATATCGGCGATGTGCAAAGCGGCAGCAGAGGCAATCCGATCAGGACTCTTGTTGAGAAAATCACCCACATAGAGCATGTACTCAAAGGGCAGTTTTTCTTCCCCCACCTGATCCAGAAGAGAACCCAAGGTGCCCTGCACCACTCTTTCTTTGTCCGCATATCCGGCACTGACCACAACCGCCGCAGGCGTATTCGGTGCATAATGCTTGCTCAGTTTGTCAATAAATTCCTTGAATTCCCGGCGCATGGTGAACAAAACCATAGTGCTCTGATGCACGGACATTTCATCGACAGACCAGCCTGAAGCTAAAATCACGGAATGGGACTTTTCACCCTCGGTCACCCCGGATTTCAGAGCCGCATTGGCCGCATTAAAGCAACTGACACCGGGTACCACCTCGGTTTCCAAGTCACTCAACTCAGTCAGTGACCAAGAGCAGGGGCCGTAAACCAGAGGATCGCCGCTGTCGAGCAGAGCCACAGTCTTGCCCGCTGCCACAGCCTTGCGTACCAGAGCGGCAAACTCGGCCTGCTTCTGATGGTATTCTTCACAACTCATCCGCTCTCTGGAGGTATCCGATTTCTTCACGTCGGAACATTTTTTACCGTAAAAGGGAAAGAGGCGGCGATAGCCGTTGATGACCTCTTTACCGGCCAGCGCATCGGCAAATTTATCACTGAGCTTTCTGCCGCTGACAACCAGATCAGCCTCCTTGATGACCTGCATAGCCCGCAGGGTGGCGAGATCAGGATCTCCCGGCCCCATACCCACCAGATAAAATTTTCCTTTCTTTTCCGGCCCGGCCTTTGCTGGTATTGTGTTGAACTGGGCTTTGTCTAACCGCTTGCCCACGTAAATGATAGATCGTCTTCCGTCAATCCCGGCCAGATCAGCAGCGAATTTGCCCACCGTGCCCATGACCGCTTTCTCCTGCCCTTTCCTCCCAGCGTTGCTGACAATAGCGGCTGGGGTGTCCGCCGAATACACCTTGGCGAGTCGGTCAAAAACCTTCTTCATATCCCAAGGCATAAAAATGACCATCGTGGCCTTCTTGTGTACGGCCAGTTGTTCAAGGCTGTCTTTTTCTCCGTCCTTGCTGATAAAAGGCGCGGTGAGAACCACCTCTCCCAGACTGACCTCAAGGGCGGCGTTGGCGGCATTAAAGGCACTGAGTCCGGGCACAGCGTTAGGGTGAAGTTCCCGCAACTCCCGCAACGTCCAGATATCAGGCCCGTAAATGGTCGGGTCGCCGCTACTGAGCAACACCACATCTTTCCCCTGAGCCACGGCTTCCCGTGTCAGCCGGGCAAACTCAGTCTGCTTACTGTGGTACTCCTCACAGCTCATGCGTTGCTTGGGATGCCTGACCTCATTTTTTTTGCATTTCTTGCCGTAATGCCAGAACAGCACATTATAGCCTTCAACAACCTGCTTGCCGGAAAAATCCACAGCCGAGGCCAGCTTCTCCTTTGTCTTGCTATTGCAGAACACCACTTCCGCATCCTGAATGGCTTCCGCCGCTCTGATCGTCAACAGATCGCTGTCACCCGGACCGATGCCAACCAGTTGAAAGCTGCCTTTGACAGGTTTATCGCTGCTTTTTTCATTTGAAGCCGTGCATTCAACGCCTGCCGAGAACCAGCTTAGTGCCAGCAACAGGCTCATGATCCGAATGCGTTTTTTGCCAATTTTGTGTAACATGTTCTTTTCTCCTTTTTTTGTAACCCTTCGCAGGATTATACCGTGCTGTTCAGCGTCTGAGCGATACCTTGAGCAATATCGTTACCAGCTATATATATAACAAAGTAAACCATACCGGCCCGCCCGTACAATGAGACAGGAGCCTCATTTTATCGGGCTTATCGCCCGGTATTTGTGAGTATCCGGGCGGGACACGGGATAAAGAGGCGGCTGGCCATATAGCTGGAGCTACCGTTTTCGCCGTTGCCAAGAATTCAAGTACAAGGTGATTGAATCCTCCCGATGAAGGGGATAAAGAGGAAGATGGGATTGGTTCTCATTGTCATCTTGCTGTTTTTTTAGAAAGATATTGACATTCTTCGCAAGGATGGTATTTTCAAGTATTCATAATCTGTCTATATTCTTGAATTCTTCACGTCGAACTCGGGCAAATAAAAAAAGAGCTTTATCGAGGTTACTTGTGAAAAAAATAACGTTGCTGTTCATTGTCGCGCTTCTAAATTTTATCTATTTATGTTCAGCGGTATCAGCAGCTGATGCAGCTTTTTTCTTTTATAAACAGCATGATGGAGCCAGCGAGAAGCCGAATTTTTATACTGATACGTTCAACGCTGTGCCGGGTCAAGCCTTACTTCGTGTGGAAAACGGCGGCGGAGAAGATCTAAGCACAAGGAACAGCAGTGCTGAAAATTGGCTGAACTGGGGGCAAATTTTCGGTTTTTCTGACTGTAACAAAAACATCACGGACCATGAAGCAACGGGCAATCTGACTGCGACCAATATGAAATTGGAAAGCGGCACAGTCCCTCCTCCCGCGGCCACAGTTTCTGCCGCCCCTGCGACGGTTGTTTCCGGCGCATCTGTCGTGCTACCTTGGAAGGGAGGCTTTCTGGTGATAAAGCTGAAGAGTGACGCAGTTCCGCAACCCACGGTCACGATTTCCGCCGATCCGATATCCATCACAGCAGGCGGCAGTTCGACCCTGAACTGGACCAGCACCAATACGGATTCCGTCAGCATCGCCCCTGATATAGGCACTATTTCCGCCAACGGCACACAAAGCGTTTCGCCCTCAGAAACAACAACCTACACAATCACCGCCGTAGGAGCTGGCGGCACGGTTTCGGAAAGCGTTACAGTCACCGTCCTTCAGCCGCCCACGGTTTCTCTGTCCGCCGATCCGGTCTCCATCACCGCTGGAGGAAGTTCGACCCTGAACTGGACCAGCACTGATGCCAACACCGTGAGCATTGATAACGGCATCGGCGACGTGGCACTTAACGGCTCTGTATCCGTGGAACCGACAGTGACAACGACCTACACAATCACCGCCGTAGGAGCTGGCGGCACGGTTTCGGAAAGCGTCACAGTCACCGTTGTTCAGCCTCCTTCAGTCTCTCTGTCCGCCGATCCGGTCTCCATCACCGCCGGAGGAAATTCGACCCTGACTTGGACCAGCACGAATGCGGATAGCGTCAGCATAACGCCTGATATAGGCACTGTTTCCGCCAGCGGCACGAGAAGCGTTTCTCCTTCGGTGACAACCACCTACACAATCACCGCCACCGGCTCCGGTGGTACCGCCACGGATACCGCCACGGTCGAAGTTTCAGTTCCCGCTCTCATGGTTCTGATTTCCGCTGAACCCGAAATCATTGCCCTCGGCACTTCCACCCTGTTGTCCTGGCAGAGCAACGGCGTTGATAATGTCCATATCGACAACGAAATCGAGGCATTCGCCACAGACGGATCTCTTTCCGTTACTCCCAATCATACTACCACCTACACCATCACCGGTTCAGGCGAGAAAGGCACGGTCAGCTCGCAGGTGACCGTACAGGTAAACAGCATCCCGGAACCGCTGCCGGAAGGATCGTTCGGCACCCAATATAATGACCTTGTCCCGCCGGATGCGACAGTTACTGAATACGATGCAAAGAGATTTTCTCTGATTACCGGCACGGTAAACGATATGTCCGGCTCACCGCTGGCGGATGTGCGCATAACCGTTCACGGGCATCCTGAATACGGCACCGTGCTGACCGATACGGACGGCAAATTTACAATCCCTGTTGATGGAGGTGGCACAATATCGATTGCTTATAAACATGCTGGTTTTATCACCTCGCATCGTCAGATTTACGTGCCCTGGAATGACATCGCCATTGCTGAAACCGTTCAGATGCTGGTTGAAGATCCGGTCGCCACAAAGATTACCTTTGACGGTAATCCTGAAACAGTGGTTGCCCATGCCAGCACTCAGATTACCGATGAGTTTGGCAGCCGTTCTGCGACCATGGTTTTTCAGGGCGACAACATGGCCTATCTGGTTGACGAGCAGGGTAATGATATTCAGCCCCTATCGACCGTCACCACCAGGGCCACGGAGTTTGAAACACCGGAAGCCATGCCAGCAGTGTTGCCGCCGAATTCCGCCTATACCTATTGTGCTGAACTTTCAGTGGACGGGGCAAAGAGAGTGCGTTTTGCCAAGCCGGTTATCGTCTGGGTGGATAACTTCCTTGGATTTGATGTCGGCGAGGCGGTACCGGTCGGTTATTATGATCGGGATCGTGGTGTCTGGGTGCCGTCTGATAACGGTGTCGTGGTCAGGCTGCTGGATACGGACAGCGACGGTGTTGTGGATGCCTTGGATGCGGATGGCGACGGTCAGCCGGATGATTTGAACAATGACGGCTCCTTTGCCGATGAGGTGACGGGACTGGAAGATTCAAGCCGTTATGCTCCGGGAGCGACCTTCTGGCGGACAGCGGTCACGCATTTTACCCCTTGGGACTGCAACTGGCCCTACGGCCCGCCCGCTGATGCGACAGCCCCGAATCCTGATGGCACCCCTGACGCTGAAGTACCTATAAATGATACCAATAATGGGATGTGTAAAGCGAACACGGATGTCATCAACTCCTATGTCAAAAAACGGGGCCGGATCTTTCATGAAGATATTCCGATTCCCGGAACTGACATGACCCTGCATTACGCCTCCAATCGGGTGGACGGCTATCAACAGGTCATCACGGTTCCGGCCAGCGGCGACACTGTGCCGGAGAGCCTGAAGAGCATCATTGTTGAGGTGGAGCTTGCCGGTCGCACGCTGACGCAGACCTTGGAAGCATTACCGAACCAGCAGGCGCAATTTACTTGGGATGGTCTGGATTATCTGGGACGCGAAGCAGGAACCGTGGATGCTGATGTAGCTGTCGGCTTTGTCTATGATGCCGTTTACATGAGAGGTGGAAACTTTTCCAAGGCCTTTGCCCAAGCTGGCACCGAGGTCACCCGTATCCGGGCTCGTCAGGAGGTCACCTCTTGGCGGCGTTTTCAGCTCCAAATTACCGCAGAAAGAGATGCGGGAAACGGAAGTATAGCTGAAGGCTGGACCCTGTCTGATCATCATACCCTTGGAACAGGTGCCACGCACCTTTACAAAGGGGACGGATCAATTCTGCAAAATAAGAACTCCAATATCATAACAACAGTGGCCGGGAACGGTTCCGGAGGCTTCAGCGGTGATAACGGTTCGGCAACTGAGGCCAGCCTCGATCACCCAGAAAGAGTGGCAGTAGATCAGGCCGGAAATATCTTCATCGCCGATGCCGGGAACCATCGCATTCGCAAGGTGAATGCTGACGGCATTATCACCACAATTGTCGGCAACGGCTCTAATGGTTACAACGGCGACAACATTTCAGCAACCGAGGCCAGCCTTGATTCTCCATTAGGAGTGGCGATAGATCAGGCCGGAAATATCTTCATTGCCGATACTGGGAACAACCGCATCCGCAAGGTGAATGCTGACGGCATTATCACCACAATTGTCGGCAACGGCTCTAATGGTTACAACGGCGACAACATTTCAGCAACCGAGGCCAGCCTTGATTCTCCATTAGGAGTGGCGATAGATCAGGCCGGAAATATCTTCATTGCCGATACTGGGAACAATCGCATTCGCAAAGTGGATACAAACGGCGTTATCACCACAGTGGCTGGAAATGATGCTTCTGGCTACAGCGGTGACAACATTCCGGCAACTGAGGCCGCACTTTATCTCCCAGGAGGAGTGGCAGTAGATCAGGCCGGAAATATCTTCATTATCGATAGCATGTTCCATCGCATCCGCAAGGTGGATGCTGCCGGCATTATCACCACAGTGGCCGGTAACGGCTTTGATGCCGCCTACAACGGCGACAACATTCCGGCAACTGAGGCTGGCATAGAATCTCCAAGTGGCGTGGCGATAGACCAAGCGGGAAATATCTTCATTGCCGATACTGGGAACAATCGCATCCGCATGGTGGATGTTAATGGCATTATCAACACGGTGACCGGCAACGGCTCTGATGGCTACAGCGGTGACAACGGTCCGGCAACCAAGGCCAGTCTTAATCATCCCGGAGGAGTGGCGATATCCCAAGAGGGAAATATCTTTATTGCCGATATCTTGAACAGTCGCATCCGCAAAGTTGCAAATGCATCCTCTGTTTTCAACTCGCATATAGCGTCAGTAGGCGATATTCCTTTTGCTGACTCCAACGGTCTCGGCTATATCATGTCCACCACCGGCCTCCATAAAAAAACTATAGCCCTGGATACCGGCCTTCTCCTGCGTGACTTCAGCTATGATGCCGATGACAACCTGATATCTATCACCGATCAATTCGGCAATGTAATCACTATTGAGCGACTCGCGGACGGCACTCCAACCACCATTATTTCCCCGGACGGTCTGCGCACCGAGCTGAACATCAACGGAGACAAGCAGCTCACAAAGATTATCTACCCAGACAGCAGCGCCTATAACTTTACCTACACCCCTGACAGCCTGATGACCGTTGAGACGGAACCCAACGGCAACCGTTTTGAACATGTTTTTGATGCAAACGGCAAACTCCTTGAGGTCATTGACGAAGAGGGCGGCAACTGGCAGTACACCCGGCAGCGGCTTGCCAACGGTGATGTGCGGATTGATTCACTCACTGCCGAGGGGAATCGCACCACCAATCTGGATAATACCTCTTCTACCGGTGCTTTCACGACCACCACCATCGACCCAAGCGGCAACGAGAGTTTGTTTAGCCGATCCGGCGACGGCCTCAGTGAAGAGACCACTCTCTCCTGCGGTATGAGTAGCACCGCAGAATACGGCTTGGATGCGGAGTATAAGTATAAAGTTGTGAAAAATACATCAACTCAGTCGCCCGCCGGGTTGACCAAAGCCACCCAGCTAGATAAAACCTATCAGGATACTGATGCGGATAAGATACCCGACCTGATTACCAAAACGGTTTCCAGCAACGGCAGGACAACAACCCTTGTGCATAACACCCTGTCGGGGGAAAAGACCGTTACCTCGCCGGAAGGCAGGATAATGACTAGCCAGTACGACCCGGCAACCCTGCTCACCACGAGCGTGCATGTTCCCGGTCTGCTGCCGACCAGCTATACATATGACGCCAAGGGCCGAACGACTGCGGTCACGACCGATACCAGAACAGCGGGCTTCAGCTATACCGCCGAGGGTTTTCTGGCCTCGCTGACCGACCCGGAAGGCCGCACCACCTCCTACAGCCACGATTCGGTGGGCAGGGTGACCGGGGTAACCCGACCTGACAGCAGCACTGTCCAGTTCAGCTACGACAGCAACGGCAATATGACGGTGTTGACCAATCCGTCCGCCACCGATCATGTTTTCGGTTATAACAAGGTCAATAAGAAAAACGCCTACCAGACACCTATCAGCGGCGCATACAGTTATCTCTACGATAAGGACAGGAGGCTGTTGCAGGCCAACTTCCCATCTGGATTTCAGATCAACAATATCTACACCGATAACCTGCTGACTCAAACCCAAACTCCTGAAGGCAATATTGACTACACCTATCTCTGTAGCTCCAAGGTCGGTTCAATCAGCAAAGGTACGGAATCCATCTCCTATGACTATGACGGCAGCCTGCTCACCTCGGAAACAAAGAGCGGGACGCTCAATCAGACACTGGCGTTCGCCTATAATAACGACTTCAACCTTTCCGCAATCACCTACGCCGGGGCCGCAGAAAATTTCAGCTATGATAATGACGGTTTGCTGATTGGTTCCGGTGCCTACACCCTAATCAGAAATGCGGCCAACGGTCTGCCGGAGCAAGTCAGCGGCAATGCCCTGAACCGCAGTCGCAGCTTTAACGGCTATGGAGAGCTGACCGGAGAAGACTATGTGGTCAATACCAAGCCTGTCACCGGCTTGAGCCTGACCCGGAATAATAACGGTAAGATCCTGACCAAGACCGAGACGGTGAACGGCAGTGCTGTCGAGTATGCCTACACCTACGACGACATGGGCAGGCTGCTGACTGTGACCAAGGACGGCACCCTTGTGGAGGAATATCAATACGGGCTGAACGG
>CBDTVG010000036.1:0-10758 GCA_965363745.1 uncultured Candidatus Electrothrix sp.
GGCTTTGGCCAAGGTGGTCTTGCCGGTGCCTGGGTAATCCTCCAGTAGGATATGTCCACCGCCCGCAAACCCGGCCAGCAACAGGCGGATGGAGTCGGCCTGCCCCTTCATGACTTTTTCTATGTTGTTGAAGACCTTGTTTAAGGTTGCGGCGGCGGTGGCTGTGTTTTGATCGCTCATGTTGTTCCTTTATTCGGCTTTTGACGTTTGCTCTTTTCTGGAAATCCATACCTTGAGGATTAACTTCGCAATCAGTAGGCCGCAACCTATCCCTATTGTGTTAGCCGCCAAATCCAACCACTCGCCATAACGGTTCACATAGGGTTGCACCAGTTCAATCGCGCCGCTAAAGGCGATGAAGAACAAAATGATGTACTTCAAGGAGCTTGGTTTGCGCAAAGCTGCGGGAAATATGAGAGCGCCATAAGCGATAAAATGATGCACTTTATCGCCGCCAAGTGCGGCGGGTAAAGTGTTCACCGGCGTGAGGGATAAGACGGTAATTACCGCAAGAAGAAACACTGTGCAGGCGATCCAATAGGTTTTGATAGCGTTCAGGAGATGAGTCAAAATCAGATGCTCTTTTTTGAATTTTTTGAGAGCGAAACCGAATCACTGTACAGGGTGCCGTAGGGGCGAACCCCTGTGTTCGCCCTGAATGTCTCAGGGTATACGCCCCGAACGTCTGCCAGGGTGTATAAACGGACAGGGCAGGCACAGGGGCCTGCCCCTACGGCCTTGTAATCAGGCGAATTCTTTTTCTTCCCGCGCAAAGGTGTCAAGAAAGCCAAGCAACGCGGAACCAAATGCTGTTCGTTGCAAATTTTCAGCATGGACACAAAAACGCCGGGCATTGCTGATATTTCCAGCCCCCAGATGACGCACAGCTTGCGCCATTATGTATTCCGCCTGCTTTTCCAAGGCGATAAGATCAGTCAGGTCAGATTTACAGCGCCTACACGCAGGCTTTCCCTTCCATCTGGCCCGACAGACCGGACAACGTTCCATAGTTTACGATCCCAGATAAAAAACGATCTCATTCAATTCGTGCATCGCCTCACCAAGGCGAGGTTCGTTTCCGGCTTTCAGGGCATCATTAATCGTCTCGATCAGCTCAATCAACTCTTCTTGATCTTCAGTTTCTGCAGCCTCCATCAGGCCTTCCGCCTTCTTGATCAAAACCTCAGCCTGAACGGTGGCCTCACTTGCTTCCTTCTCTTCGTTGTCTTCGCTGACAACCACCTCTTCATGGTCGAGTCCGGTATCGGCCTGCTTGTCAAACAGGGCACCGATTTTCCCTCTGGCCTCATCCATTTCTTTCTCTTCCAGACGGGCCATGGCGTTGTCAATTTCTATTTTCTTCGATTTACCGGTACATTTTTCAATAGCGGTAACATGGAGAATGCCGTTCTTATCCAATTCAAAGGAGTCAATGATTTCGCTGCCAGACGGTTTTTTAGAAAGGCCGGTGATCATGAATTCACCGATCAGAATATTTTCACTCGGAACCGTACTTTCTCCCTGATATACTTCAACCTTCACTTGTTCCTGATTATCACGCATGGTGTAAAAGACTTCGCTCTTTTTCACCGGAATAGGGGAATTCTTTGTAATCAGAGGAACACAGATTATGTCATACGACATCGTTGACATGTTAAATTCCAATGTGCCGGTGGAAAAAGTATAGGGTGTGATATCAACCAGCACCGTCGAGACCTCCTCCCCGCCGATCATACCGGCCTGCATGGCCGCGCCAGCCGCGACACAGAGGTCAGGATCAACCTCGCAATGCGGAACAAGACCGAGTTCCTGTTCAAAATATTGATGCACCAGCGGTGTGCGGGATGAGCCGCCGACCAGCAGAACTTCTTCAATATCCGAAGCGGTCAGACTCGCGCCTTTCAGAGCGATATGAACAGCCTCCATGCTTTCCTCAATAAAGGGCGTGATCATTGCTTCATATTCTTCCCGGCTGATTTCCAGGTCGAGATGTACAGGCACCCCGTCCTTTTCAAACAGATATTCCTCTTTAACTGTGGCAAAGGGGTTGTCGGAAAGGGCGATCTTGGCCTGTTCCGCAGCCCGATCTATCCGGGCCGCCGCTTCGGCGGAAAGGGTGACTTCACCATGCTCTTCTTTGATATGTTCGAGCAGACGCTCAACAATCTTGCGGTCAAAATCGTCACCGCCGAGATGATTGTTGCCGTGGCTGGCTATGACTTCAATCACACCCTCCTCAATGCCGACCACAGAGACATCAAAGGTGCCGCCGCCAAGGTCATAGACCATAATGGTCTTCCCCACATGGGCGTCTCCTTCATAGGCCAGGGCGGCTGCGGTCGGCTCGTTGATCATCTTGACCACTTCCAGACCGGCGATTTCACCGGCCTCTCGTGTCGCCTGCCGCTGCACATCGGAAAAATAGGCGGGCACGGTGATGACCGCTTTTTTAACCGTTTGCTTGAGATGTTTTTCCGCGATATCTTTTAATGATTTGAGAATGATCGCGGAAATCTCCTGGGGAGAATATTGTTTTCCGGCCATCTCGACCTGATCGCCGCTTCCCATCAAACGCTTGATAGATTTGACGGTTCGCTCAGGGTAGACCGCATACTGGTTCCGGGCGACTTCCCCGACCAGCAGGCCGCCGTCTTCGTCAACCCCCACATACGAGGGAAGGATCACGCTGCCCTGATTTTTGATCAGCACGGGATGCGAATCCTGAATAACCGCCACTTCTGAATTGGTGGTTCCAAGGTCAATACCAATGATTGTCTCTTTCATTTTTTCAGTGTGATTAAATGTGGAATTAGAATAGATTGTAGGGGCAGACCTGCGTGTCTGCCCAGGATAACAGGGCGAACACACAGGTTCGCCCCTACGGCACCCGCATACAAAAAATGCAGGGGCATGGCATCAAGGGCAATGTGTTTTTTTGTTAAATCCCTTATTGTAGGCGATTCACCCGCACATCAGCCAACCGAAACAACGTTCCCTGTTGCTGAAAACCTGTTCGGATCTCAGCACTGACTGTTCCGTCGGCAAGTTCAGACAAGGTGTCCGTACCGATTGCCCGCATGCTGTGCGGATCAAATCGTTGATGAAGCGTTTCAACAGGCGTAATATCCCAAGCCAGCAGCAGATCGACGATTCTGTCGAGCAACATCTGCTGTCCGGCTCGCATTGATGCTATGATCTCCTGTTCTTTGCCGCTCATCAGTTCACTCAGGTCTTCTTTTCGACGACGTGACCAAAACGACATTTTTCCTTTTTTCTCCTGCCGCTGCTTGTTTTCCCCCAGAGACTGGATTGAAGCGTGTATTCGGTCATACAGGTCAATTATCCCGTCCAACAGGAGTTGCGGATCCGGCTGGCTTGTATCTTCTGTTTCCGCATCTTCTTCTTGGTCGGCTGACCTGCGTCCTTGGTCTTCATTCCGCTCAATCGTTTCCTGAAGATCCGAAAATCCCTGTTTAATATACCTGGATTCTATTTTTACTTCATTTTTCAGGGCTATGATTTCACTGTAAAAGGAAAAAAGATCCAGTTTTCCAGCAGGTCGCTCAACCTTTGCCGATGAAGTTTTTAGATAATCATGAAACCTGCTTACCAGCTCTTCTGTATTGTCCGCCGCCATAATTTTATACCAATGCCCGCACCTGCTGTACCCCTATGGCAAGCAATTTTTGCAGAGTTTGCTCATCCGGTCTGGCGTTTGTCTCACCTGTTGTGAGCTCTCGAATCACTTCAGCCGGATCTGGAAGGGTTTTGTCAAACAAGGCCAGGGCCACGCGGTCTTGTTCGGTTTTTATTTGCTCAAAGGCCGTGCGAACCCTTTGGAAATCATCGGGAAATCGTTCCGGAGAAAACTTTTTGACCATCACAAGATAGCCCTGTTTTACAGTTTTATCGTTACAGTTTTCCGGTATACCTAAAATTTCATACGGTGTTTTCATGGATGTCTCAAGGTGCCACCCCGACCCTTGGGGCGAGTATAAAGATTAAAATTATTTTTAAGCCACAACAGATTTTTTAAAAATCGCCGAATAATTCAATAAACTTTTTTATCTCCTCTTTACTTGGTTTTTGTTCATCATCGGCAAATTCTTCTTCAATCAGGCTGGCAAACAGCCCCCCAGGAAAGCCGCCGGAAAAGCCAAACGACGAATTTTTTTCCAGAAAGTCGTCTATCAGTTGTTCCGTGACGCTGTCCTTCTGTTCCATGGCCATATGGGATGCCTTTTCCAGCTGCTCAATATCGCTCCCTGAAAGCCTTTTTTTACCGGCTTCGCTTTTTCCGAAAACGACATAGAACTGAAACAGGGGTACATCAGGCCAGTGCTGGACAGCTTTTTTTCCGTATACCTGCAAGAGGGTGAACTCAAGCATGCGATGCCAAGCCCGACAGATCGTGACAAACGCATCTTTATGCAAGGCAAGGTCGGCACCTTTTTTCAAATAGGGGAGCAGGGCGGCACGCACGCCTTTCCAGGCCGTCTGCTTTTTATCGTTACTGTCAGATATGCGGGCGATAATCTGAAGCAATGCGTTTTTTTTCGGTTTTTTATTGATAACCGCTTTTAATTGAGTCGTAAATTTATTTTTCGATTCTTGGGGCATCAGCAGTGATTCAGCATCCAAGCAGACTTGAAAATAGGCGACAGCCTGATGTTCATACCGGCCTTCACCCTTCTCCAACAGAGCCTGACCTTCTTTTTCCTCGCCCTGTAACAGCTCAATCAATCCATGGGTTATCTCTATTCTTCCCCGATCAGAATTTCCCCGATCAAAGGCGTAAGCATGAATACATTCTTTGCAGGCCAAGGCATGTTTTTCCTGTTTAGCCAGTTTATGCGCATGGTTGATATGCGCATTGATGAGCAGTTTCCGCACCTTTGTGTTGATAGGATCAATTTTAAGAAGTTCTCCCGCAAGCCCACTCGCCTTTTTAAAGGCACTCCGTTTGACCGCCGCTTCAGCACCAAGGAACAAAACATCCGGTTCCTTGGGAAAATGTTTCAGCATTTTATTCACCCAGCGGTATTGCGCGGCAGGGCCGAGATGCAACAGCTGATGAATCTTCAACCACGTTTGCTTGTCGTTTGGATCATAGAGCAGGCTTTTTTCAAGCTCTTCCCTTTGATCCTGCTGACGGTGTTCCTCTCCGTGTATCCTGCATATCAGACCAGCAATATGTCGGTGCGTCAAGGCGATTTTCAGCGCATCATTCGGATCCTTTCGCTCAACAAGAATCTTGCAGACCTGCCGCCACATTTCAGGAATCTCATACGCCTCATCTTCTATTTCCATGGCAAGGGCCTTCAGACGCGCGTATTCAAATTCGTCCTTAAAGGCCCCGAATTTTTTTTCGTACATGCGTAGAAAGGAGGGATCATGAGCAAGCAGTCGATAACATAAATTCTTGAGCTGTTTGCTGTCAAGACATGTTCCGGCGGTTAAAAGGCACCTGAGAAACCCGGCGGGTGTCGCGCAATTTTTTTGCAGAGAAGAGATCAATTTAAGCTTGCTCTTGTCCAGACCTTGCAAAAGTTGAACAGCCTTTTTTTCAGTAATACTGAGATGCTCAGCAATCGCCCCCTGTTTGCTGGCACCATCCATGCCGTCTTTCAGTAAATGGAGATACGGTGACACCAGTGCCGTAAACGGCGAACCTGTATCAATCTTATCGAAAAATGACCGGGCCTTATCTTTTTGATCATGAAAAGCGAGCATGCCTTTCAGAGCCAAACAAAAATTCTTATAGGGTGAACGAAAGGGGATATGCTGTAAACACTCCAAGGCCTCGCTGTCCTGTCCTTGTGTATAATAACGCAAGGCCTGTTGAGCGGAGGGCAACTGCACCCGTAATGGAGCGTCGGAGGCGAATTCCAGCAGTAGCTTGTCCTGCCCGCTGAGCAGTAAGGCGGCAAAGATTTCATCCACAGCCTGTTTCTGTTGCGTGGTCAAAGCATCCCCAGCCGCTTCATAGTGCATCAGGGCCTTACCATACTGTTCAGCCTGCACAAGCAGAAGAACCCGCAGTCCCGCATCTTGATCAGGGAAATGGGTTTGCATGTTATGAAGAATAACAAGCGCCTCTTTATACATTCCCTTGGCCGACAACTGATTGATACGGCCCTGAAAAGAAGCAAGCAGCGACTCCGCCCACTGTTCATCCTCACTTTCCTGCGTCAATCTGCGGAACACCTTGATTGCTTCCGCGAATTTGTCGCGGTCGAGATACATTCGACCAGCGTTCGGCAGCTCATTGAGCGAGAGATTAGATATCGTGTTGCTTTTTCCGCCCTTTTTTTTGGATCGTTTCTTTGCCATTGCTCTGCGTTTTTGAAGCTTATAATATGTTCGCCAATTTGTATATTCTTGTTTTTCCCACCAAGTAGATACAAGATATTGTGCGTGTTGATAAATAACGGTGGCTTTATGCTGTATGTCTTTGAGTTGAAAAGCCATGATATCTATTTTGGTTGTTTATACCCGCTATTTTTGTTCCCTATATTAAGATATATATAGCATTTGTTTGCTTTTTTGACAATACTTCAGGTGTCCCTTGTCACTCCTGTTCCACACAACTGCATATGTTCTCTAATTATTTCAAGCTAATGCTCCTGATTTTTCCAGATAGCTCCTCCTTGCTCAGCTTGTTGCAATCAACAGTTATATCAGCATATTTCTGATATAAGACCTGCCGTTCTGCAAAAAGATCGCTGATTTTTTGGTTCTTCTCTTTTGCGATGCCTCTTGTTGTGAAATTATGTATTCTTTGTTGAATTGTTGCAAACGTTGCTTCAAGGAAGATGACTTTGGAAATCCTCCGTAAATGGAGCATCGCCTTTTCGCTGTACACAGCACTTCCGCCGGTCGCAATAATATGATGTTCAATGTTTATTTTCAATATTTCTTTTTCTTCAATGGCCCTTAAAGCGAGATGACCAGCTTCTTCTATGATGTGTTGCAAGGGTTTTTGTTGATTGATTTGGATGAGCACATCCGTGTCAATAAAGCCAAGCTCTAAATTTTTCGCAAGGATTATTCCGATGGTGCTCTTGCCAGCACCCGGCATACCTATGAGGGTCAGGTTTGATTGCAATTTGTTCAACGTTTTACCATTTTTAACATTTCTGCATCCTTGTAAAGTATTCTTAATACTTCTATAAAGATAGATGCGTCGATCTTGCATCGTCTGGAAAAGACATCCCTATACTTCGCTAAATCATCACGTTTAAGTTTTATATAAGGATCTAAGTTGAAAGTGTCCATATTCCAGTCTGTAAAGCTCCTCTGATTTATTTCCATATCAACTATTCGGGTAATATCAGTATGCTTATCATCACGTTCAATATGTGACATGATTTTTTTCAACGCTTCTTTTTCGCCTTCTAATGCTTGGAGAAAATTGCCGTTTTGATAAAAAAGAACGCCAGTAATATCATACTGAGGATTATTTTTTTTCGATTCCTTGCGGATAGCTTTCAGGTCATGATCAATATCTTTTTCTAGGCCTGTGTAATCGCTGATGTAGATTATCAGATGCATTATTTCCTCCTGAGCTTGCTTGGTTTTTGAGTCGACTCACCCCTCACTTTTCCGCAAAATACGCTTATCCCCGACCCGGATGGTGAGCTTAATTTTATCAAAATATTCCAGCAAAGGGATGGAAAATTTACGGGACAGTCCGGTTAAATCTTTAAAACGGGGGGCATCAATCTCGCCTTGTTCCCGGATGTATTCTTGTATTCGTCCTGCTAGCTGTGCCAATGCCTCCGCATGGAAGAACAGGGCCTCGTTGACCTTAACCAAGGTGCCGTTCCGCAACAGCAGGTCTATGACCTGACGAATTTGTTTTTCTGGAATTTCGGCGAACAGGGCCAGCACATCCTTGAGGTTCGGCGGTTTTAACCCCGCCTCTTTGTACAGACCGCCTATCTTCTCCCGTACCTCTTGTTCATCAATTTGCAAGGTCACTTCGTGGCCGCTCAAGCGTACTTCCGCCCCTTCTTGGACAATGAGATTGCCTTTGACAAGGCTGTTTATGATATACTGAAACAGTCTCTGATCAACAGGCGGTTTGAGCTGGGAGCGAATTTCTTCCATTGCCAGCCCATTTTTGAGAGGGTTGTCCTTGTGATATTGTTCCAACAGGCTGAGGATGGCCTGATTGAGCTGTCCCGCCACTTCCGCAGCGACTAGCCGCTGCCTGTCCGACTCCACCACCAAAATTTTTTTTGTGGATATGGGAGCCTGCAACTGCTTTTTCAGTTTTTTGCCGAACAGGCCGAGCCGGGTGGAAAGTTGCTCCGCTGTAATGCCTTGCAAACCGCTTTCTTGAAGAAAGAGCAGCATTTTTTCGATAATATTATCTGCGCCGCCATCTGCACCATTTCCTGACTTATAGATGGAGAATATCTCGTGATTGCGCTGCCGGTCTCGCTCCACGGCCCGTTTTCGTTTGGGCGGGGCATTATTGAGGATGACCCCGCCGCCGAGGGTGGTGATCGGTGAGTAACTGCGGATGACAAAGCGGTCACCCGGCCAGACCGCCACCGGATCTTGAACGATGAGCTGGATATTCGCATCCTGTCCCGGCTCGACAAAATCCTCTTCCATCAACACCACTCGCCCGACGATTTCTCTGGTGCCCACATGCAGACGCACTTGAGCACGGTTTTTCAGCTTTTTGGGATTGTTCGCCAGATAATGTAGGTCAGCGTCGAGCAGGGTTGAAGGCTGCATGGAATTAAGAGTGGCCGCAAGGTCGCCACGGTTGATATCTTCTTTTTCAATACCCTGGAGGTTGATGGCGGTGCGGTGCCCGGCCTCAACCATTTCCTCATCCCTGCCGTGGACTTGGATGCCTCGGATTTTTGCTGACAGTTCACCCGGATAAAACATCAGGTCATCTCCCACCGCAATTCTGCCGGAAAGAGAAGAACCTGTGATCACCGTGCCAAAGCCCTTCATGGAGAACACCCGATCAACGGCCAGCCGGAACGGCCCAAATTCCTCTTGAAAATGAACCGCCTTAACCTTGTCATCCAGGATCTTTTTGACCTCGTCAATGCCCTCGCCGGTGGTGGAGGAGACCGCAATGATCGGAGCGTCTTCTAAGAAGCTGTCCGTAAAAAAATCTCTGACCTCCTCCTGCACCATTTCCAGCCATTCCTCCTCCACCATGTCCTTCTTGGTCAGGATGATCAGGCCGCCTTTGACACCGAGCAAGCGGCAGATGTCAAAATGCTCTCTGGTCTGGGGCATTATGCCCTCGTCAGCAGCGATGATAAAGGCCACCATGTCCATACCGGTGGCTCCGGCCACCATGTTGCGAACAAATTTTTCATGGCCGGGAACATCAACAATACCTAAGCGGTGTCCGCAGGGGAGGTCAATATGGGCAAAACCAAGTTCAATGGTGATGCCCCGTTTTTTTTCTTCTTGTAAACGATCAGTTTCTATGCCGGTTAAGGCGCGGATTAGGCTTGTTTTTCCATGGTCGACATGGCCAGCGGTACCGAGGATTATTTCACGCATGCTTATCTACCTTTCGCTGTCGGGCTGTGCAGCGACCCGATTGCTGAGAAATTCGATAACGATTTCTTTTTCCTTTTGATTAAGAAAATCCATTCTGTCTGAATACCTCATCATTCTTTCCACCGTACCTGTCCATTCCGACCGATTCTTTTTTGCCTTGTATACCTGCTCAAGGGTGTGGCAGACTACGCATTTTTTACTGACCGAGGTTTTGCCCATATTTTCCTTGGACTCCTGAGCGTCCTGAGCTGCAGCGGTCAATTTTTCCCGCCTTCGTTGCTGGCTGATAAGGTAATGAATAATCTGTTCAGCCTCAAGGTCAGAGATGTTAGGCGCATTCATGACGGCCATGCGCTGGACGGTGTCGGTCCAAACCTGTTCGCTCTTGAACGATTTGAATACCCGTTCTAAGGTATGGCATTGAACACATTTTACAGACACCAAATGCTGACCCGGTGTTTGCTGCGGCCCTTCTTTGGACAAGAGGGCAGGGGGCGGGTCTGATTGATGAAGAAAATAATAACCCGCCGTCATGCTGTTAAGTAAAAACAGGGCGAGGAAGACAGTGAGACCAAGACCAGGAACTTGGGTGCCGAGCCGTTTGAATCGGCGAATGATCAATATTTTAATGGTGAGCAGAGGAATCAGCAGCAGTCCCAAAGCTATGTGCAGGATAGTTCTCGGAGAGAATTTTTCCTGATAGGCACCCACTTTGGCAAACATAATCGCTAAAATGACAAAGAAAAGGGCGATAAAGATATAGCCGGTAATTCTATGGGCCTTGAGCAGACGCTGACTGGTTTTGCTGTCCTTATCGGGAGCGCCCCGCAATTCCAGCATGAGGAGCATGGCGCAGGCACCGGTGAGGGTGGCGATCAATCCGACTGTTGAGGTTATTATCGGGTTCATGGGTATTCTTTATATGATTGGATTTGGGATTATTGCCTTTATTTCGGCAATTTTTCAATCCTGTTTTGAGGCCGTAACTATACTATATCAGTGGCTGATGCATAACATCATTCAAAAAAAATATCTGTGACATTTTTACCTTTTGTTTATGTTGCGTATATAAATATGGTGTAATCTTCCAGATTAACCGGGAAAATTTCATCCTCGATACTTCAATCAAGGGGCTTTGCTTTTAAGCAATAACAAATGATAAGGAACAGAAATTAAATAACTGCCATATTTCGTACAGGCGACACGGTCACC
>CBDTVG010000037.1:0-10589 GCA_965363745.1 uncultured Candidatus Electrothrix sp.
CACCTTTAATTAGGTGCAACTTATAACTATTTATAAGAAAAAAAGTATCGGTTTGGTCAGTCTTGATGAAACAGAACGTTTTGAGTCGGGAGAAGGAATCATGAAAAGAATAATTCAAAAAACCATATATTTTGTAGCGGGTGCGGCTCTGCTGTTGCCCGCTGCCGGGTTCGCCGCTGTCTGCGGCGAGGGTATAGGCATCCCGGCTTTTTTGTCCTCTGGGGCAAAGCCTAATTTGCTGATGGTCCTCGACAATTCCGGGTCCATGCTGGATGCGGCCTACAGTAAAGACGGTGCCTTTTGTTTTGACGACACCTATCTTGCAAGCCAAAACTACGGCGGTTATTTTAAAAATGACACTTGGTATAAATGGACAGACAGCCCGTATCCGCCTTGGGAAAACGCTACGGCTTATACAGCCGGAGACAGGGTTTACGTTAACGGTATTATCTGGGAGGCGCTGACAACTGATACGTCCAGCGGAGGAACCGTTGCCACGGATATAGGTGTTGCTTGGAAACATGTTTTTTCCATTAATACATGGAAGAACAGCGTATCCTATACCACAGGCACCATTGTCTGGTCCGGGCCGCAAATGTATAAGGCGACCAATACGGCAACCAGCAACGACCCAGATACAAGCAACGGGCTCAACCTGACTGATGACCAAAATGTTGTTTGGGAAGCCGTGGATTCAACATGGGTGGCCGGTCATACCTATGCCACCGGTGATATCGTGTCGTACAGAGGCAGTATATATGAGGCGGCGGGCAACGGCACTTCCGCTGGAACCGGTGCCTATGATGACAGCGGAGTCACTTGGAATCTGCTGAATGAAGGGGAGTTTGAAGAGGTCACCGCCACGGATGCCGCTGCTTACTGCGCCGCTGCCGCCGGTACGGAGAAGCACTCGCACGCTGATCTCTGCGTCAGTCTTGATTCCGGGAAAACCCCGAAGCAGGCTTCCGCATTCGCCGCACGGGGTAATATCCTCAACTGGGCGATGTCTTCCAAGTTTGATGTGGAAAAGAAAATTCTCACCGGCGGAAAATATAATTATTCAGATGAATTCCTGACAACGGAGAACAGAGGCTGCTCAGGTTCAAGAACCATAAAACAGGTTCCGCTCACTGACGGCAATTTTCTCAGCCTCGGAGTTCGAGGCTCCATTCATCAGGATGATCCGGGCTATGAGGATCGTATCGACAGCACGGACGACACTGGGCGTTTGGAAATCCTCGCCGTTACCGACACCGGCTATCAAACATCTGAAGAGTGTGTGGCGGCTATAGATAAGGTTGTGAATCATGGTTTAAACGGCAGTCAAAATGTTATTCAGGGTTGCCTTGAAAGCTTCCCTAACTCAACTAGCGAAATGACGGATATGCGGCCTGCGCTAAATCACAGCCTCCAGGCTTGCTGGCATAATGATCCAAGCACCCCTTTTAGTATTAACAATGGTGATTTCAGCAACCTTGTTAAACATTGCACCGCCTTATTCACCGGAGAAAAAATCGGCAGTATTAAACCCAGCCGATCTTATCAGTCTTCAGAGTTACGGCCTCAAGACGGCGGCCCTTATCTTTGTTACGGCCTGTACGACTCCGGCGTAGATCATATGAACCGGGTGGGCTATATGGGCCGTGCTTGGATACCGGGCGGCGGCAGCGGTGGTACAACCGTGAAAACCTGCAACCCTCGCCCGCCCAACGGTGAGTGTACCGGTGCAGACTGTTGCTGGAAAGCCGGCCCGACAGCTGATAGCAGCTGTTTAAATTATAGAAATAATGTAGATTATGTTGAGCAATGCACAGCAAGCAGCGGGAGCGGGAGCGGGAGTAAAACCTGCGAACCCGATATTACCCCCCCCTCTGAGTGTAGTAACACCACGAACTGTTGCTGGGGTAATGAAATACCGTATAATACATGTACAACATATAGAACAAATAATTCAGGTTATGTTGAGCAATGCACAGCAACAAATGGCAACAATGGTAAAAACGCAAATAAGATTAAGGAATGTACCGAGTGGACAACAGTTTCGTACAACTGGGATGACGGATCAGGAAGCTGTAGTGCCGGGGATGCTCCGGTGTCTAACGACGCAAATGCTGTTTGTACCCAATGGAAAATATTAGGTAACTGGGACGATGGATCAGGAACCTGTAATTACGGGGATGCTCCTGTCGCCATAGGTGGTACCACCACTGGTACCGGAGCTTGGGAGCAAACTCCGACAGCAACTCCGGGCAACCCTGTCTTTGAAGCGATCAAAGATTATTGCGAGGCGCTTACAATTCCTGAAACCATTGACCCTTCAGAGGTCGCCGGAAAAACCGGAGATACCGGAAATCTCCCCGGCCTCCTGCGAGATTCCGAACTGATGGCGTTTTTTGGCGGACAAGATGCTTTAGCGACGATGAAAGGACACATTAAGCAAGCAAAGCGACCGAACGGAGTAGTCCATAACGTTGCCGCAGATCTTCGACTCGGTGCAATGTCATTTCATTATGTCGGAGCCGCCACCGAGTGCCTGCCAGCGAACTTGACTAACGGTATAGAAAAATACTGTCCCCAAAATAACCAAGACGGGGCGGAATTGTTAGTACCCCTTAAAAACGGTGACTCGGTAACCGAGCCTAATGATCCAACCTATACCAGCGGTAAACGTCGGCATGTGGATGATCTCGCTGAGGCGATCAACAGCATTCGGGCCTCCTCTTGGACACCGCTGGGAGAGGCGCTGTACGGTGCTCTCGGTTATTACACCCAGAATAGTAATTTCTGTCTGAATTTTGATGCTGACGGCAACTGCTTGGACTTCACGATTGACGAAGACCCGGTGCAGTATTGGTGTCAGGATAATCATATTTTAGTCATCACGGAAGGAGAGTCCACAGCTGATATCAATAATGATGTCGCCACATTTCCAACAAGTTCGAGTGATCGTCATTTTCTCTCTAACGAGTCAGGTGATAATCTCATGGGCGACAATGACCGTGACCTCCAAGCGGGATGCAATGACGGTCTCTACGGCAGCAGCTTCCTTGATGACATGACCTGGTGGGGACAGCATGCCCTTCCTCTCTATAAAAAAAGGTATTACAGCGACCCGGACGGCAATCTGCAAGCAAAACAGCCCATATCCAGCTATATCGTCACCACCGGCTCACTGACTGCCGGAGGAACCGCAGAATGTAGCCCGGAAGCTCTGATGAACGCCGCCGCTAAAAACGGAGGCACGGATGCGACTCCTGAAGATACAACGGATGATTTTTATTACTCTGGTGAAGATCCTCAGAAACTGGAAGACAACCTGTACGCTGTTCTGGGCGATATTATGAGTCGCTCTTCCTCTGGATCGGCAGCTTCAGTTATTTCCGATTCCAGAAGTGGGGCCGGAGCCATGTATCAAGCTGTTTTCTGGCCTCAATCTGAAGACAATGCCGAACCGAAGAACAAGGTGACGTGGATCGGAGATGTTCGTTCTTTGCTCTTGGATTCAGACGGCCAAATGTATGAGGACACCAATCAAGACGGCAAGCTGGATATCTCTGCGGATCTGACGAATTCCGCCGCAGACGGCAACGACAAAAGGGTGGTCTATTATTACAGCAGTAATGCCGAAAAAACAAGAGGTTGTTATAATATCACAGCATATTTAGCAAATAACTATCAATGTCCTGGTGATACTGAAGAGGCCTGCGAGCCTGGCGACGACTGCGTTGAAGCGGAAAATATTAAATATCTCTGGTCAGCCAATAAACAACTGCGGGAGATGAATGATGTCACGGATGTCACGGATGGCCGTAAGGTATTCACTTGGAATGATGCTAATAATGACGGTATAGTGGATGATAACGAGTGGTTCAGGTTGAACCTCGACACGGACTGGGCGGCTTTAAACACGCTGGCAACGAATGCCGGACAACGCGGGCCGGTGACAGAGGATTTCCTGACCGCTGATGACTGGGGGAACTTTGTCAGTGATGACGGAAGCGACAAAGAAATCGACGCTCTACACGCCCTGACTGAATGGCTATTAGGCGTGGATTCACTCAATAACGAAACAACGGATGATAACGGCAATAACCGTTTGGACAAAATATTGCGATCCAGGCAGTTTGAGTTTGTAGATACAACCACAACCCCACCCACAACCACAGTTGAACCCTGGCGCCTTGGTGACGTTATTCACTCCGCACCGACTGCTGTGTCCAACCCGGCTGAGGCATATAATCAGATTTACCGAGATCCGACCTACAGTAAATTCGTCACGAAATGGGATAAACGCCGCAGTGTCATTTATTTCGGTGGCAATGACGGTATGTTGCATGCCGTCAACGGCGGGTTCCATTTTGAAGAGGGCAATCAATTCTGTTGCACTAATGAATTAGACAGTTCAAAAGAATGCACAGTCGCTCCGGTTAAAGGCAAATGCTCTACCGGCCCCGGTCTCGGAGAGGAAGTATGGGCCTATATTCCGTACAACCTCCAGCCTCATCTGAAATGTCTGGCTAACAGATTTTATACCCATAAGTATTTTGTCGATAAAAAACCTCGGGTTTTTGATGTCCAGATCTTTGCGGAGGAAGCGGCCTGTTCTGATCCCACTTCTGCCGCCTGTGTGCATCCCGGCGGCTGGGGCACCATTTTGGTGGGCGGTATGCGATTCGGCGGAGCTCCTATAGAAGCTCAGGATCTGAACAGCTTCACGGATGCGGCTGGCTTGCAGGATCCGCGCCAGTTCACCTCCTCCTTTTTTATTCTCGATATAACCGATCCTGAAAACCCGCCGAAACTGTTGGGCGAAATGACTAGGATGAGCGACGATCCCATCGGTACGGACAGCAACGGCGACAATATCTATGCTGATGAATATGTTGATTTAAATTACACCACATCCACTCCGGCCATGGTGGTCATGAAGACAAACTATCCCGCAGCCAGCAGCAAAGGCAACATGGCATCCACTTGGTACCTTGTCATGGGCAACGGGCCTACGGAACTGGACGGATCCAATCATCCTCTTGAACAGGGTAAATTGGCTGTGCTTCCCCTTGCTTGGTTAAAGGGCGAAGCGGGTTCCTGGAGTGCGGGAATTCCCAGCACCACCGGCACAAAAAAGGCTATCAGAATTCCTGATACCGAGCCGACCGCCACTTCGCAAGGTGGCAGATTTTTGGTGCCTAAAGGCGGCGAGAATGAAACCGATCCCGGATATATCTCCGATATGATTTCAGTGGACTATAATATTGATGATTATTCTCTTGATACCCTCGGTGTCAAATATCGGACGGACGCTGTCTATTTCGGCACCGTAGACGGGTCCAGTTTTAAGGATTACCCTAAAGATTATCTGCCGGGTGTGTCGGATCAGGTCTACTGGAACGGAGGCGGGCGTATCTTTCGACTGGTCACCAAGGTCATAGACAGCAACGGCGATGAAGAAGCATCAAGCCCGTCGGACTGGGCCGCTGCATGGAATGATGGACCTGTTCGCATGTTGGCTGATCTTAAAATGCCTGTTGTTTCTGGACCTTCTATAGGATACGATGGGGATAACTACTGGATCTACGCAGGAACAGGACGTTTCTACAGTGAAAAGGATAAAACCGATGACGGCAGGTGTTTAGAGTCAACAGCTTTGGATTTGACCTGTTCAGCAAGAAGCGAAAATGCCTTTTTCGGTCTCAAAGAACCAGTCGTGGATGATTCCGACATCACCAGCTCCTTTACCTGCGATGACGATGTTATGACGTGGGGGACAATTGATTGGAATATCCTTGATCACGATGACAATGCAGACCTGACACCTAATGCAGTTCCGGGCAAACGAGGACTGATGCGGTCGGATAACATCTTGGTGCAGAACGGAACAGGTTATCTTGCCTGCCGTAATTGCCGATTAAACGGTTCAACATTTGAATGCGGTGGTGAGTTGGACACCTGCTTTGATGTAAATTATCCCCCTTCTAATCCAGCTCCAACTCCTGCAGTGTCAGAAGGTCCAATATATGACGATGAGAAGGCGCAATATACGTTTCCGAAATTAGTTGATTACATAGCTGGCACCGGGTGCGAAACAGTTGGGGTTAATGCCGACAGCACTCCCAAGCGCCTTTCAACCGGACTTGATGGCTGGTATCATGTCTTTCATGAACCGCGTGAACGGAACATCGGTACAGCGTCTCTGCTTGGTAAGATGCTATTTTTTGCAACCTATCAGCCTTTAAATGATAAATGCAAGGCAGAAGGGCAGAGTTACCTCTATTCCCTGTATTACCAAACAGGGACAGCATCACCTGTGGACGTGATAGGTTCTTTTGACGCAGACGGAAATATTAAAGAACACACAGAAGATTCCGACCAAACGTTAACCTTTGATCAATCCAAACTGTTGATTCCCGGATTGGTCATGCCGCCCACTCTGCATAGCGGCACAGCCGGACTTTCAACATTATTGACCGGTTCCACAGGAAATACCGAACAGAAAAAAGTCGGCTCTCCCGCTCTCCCAAAAAGTGGCAGGGTGAACTGGACAGACCGTCGTCAATAATTTTCGAGCGTAACAGCACAATAGCCCTGAACGGCAAAGCGGCTCCCGGCAATATGCTAGGAGCCGCTTTTGTTTTCCCCTCTTATTTTCTTTCCTTCCCACACAGTTCACACCCTAAAATTTTATGTTGCCCTTCCGCATTGAGCGGGTCGTGCGCATCAAACTGATTGAATATATCATTCGATCCGCCAGAAGAGCGTTTTTTTCTTGACTTCCTCGCTCTCCAGCCTATATTTACGAGTTTTTATAAATGATTCTTCAACAACCTGAACGACTCTGAAATTCAGTTTCATTCGATCTCAGGCGGTGTTGTTTTTTTGATTTGATATGACAATAAGATAACTAAGTAACTCTATAAAATCCAACAAAAGAGGAAAGGATTATGTCTCAATTAGTAGCCCCTCATGGCGGTAAAGGTCTGGTTTGCGCTCTGTTGCACGGCAGTGAGCTGGTGGCGGAGCAGGAAAAAGCAGCCGGTTTGAAAAAAGTTCAAGTCAGTGCCCGTGCCAAAGGCGATTTGATCATGATGGGCATCGGCGGCTTTTCTCCGTTGGACGGCTTCATGAACAAGGCTGACTGGAAAAGTGTCTGTGAGGATTTTCAGCTGGCTGACAAGACTTTCTGGCCCGTACCTATCACCCTTGATATTGCCCAGGCTGACGCTGATGCCATTACCATCGGCGAAGAAATTGCCCTCGAAGCTGACGGCGTGATCATGGCTACCATGAAGGTCGCAGAAAAGTTCGCGATGAGCGAAGACGATAAAAAATGGGAATGCGAAAAAGTCTTCATGGGCGAAGGCGAAGAGTCTGTGGACGGAAAATTCTGGGAAATCGCCCCGGAAGATCATCCCGGCGTTATCATGGTCATGAACCAGAATGAGGTCAATATTGCTGGCCCGGTAAAGGTTCTGTCTCAGGGCGAGTATCCTAACGAGTATCCTGGAGTCTACCTGACCCCGGCTGAAACTCGTGCTATGTTTGAAGAGCGGGGCTGGTCCAAGGTTGCGGCTCTGCAATTGCGTAACCCCATGCATCGCTCCCATGAATTTCTGGCTAAGATCGCCATTGAAGTCTGTGACGGCGTTCTGATTCACTCCCTGATCGGTAATCTGAAGCCAGGTGATATTCCGGCGGACACCCGTGTGAAGGCAATTGAAATCCTGATTGACAACTACTTTGTCAAAGACAACGTCATCAACGGCGGTTACCCGCTGGACATGCGTTATGCTGGCCCCCGTGAAGGCCTGCTCCATGCTACCTTCCGTCAGAACTATGGTATTAGCGACATGCTGATCGGACGTGACCATGCTGGCGTGGGTGATTTCTACGGTTTGTTTGAGGCTCAGGAAATTTTTGACCGCGTTCCGATCACCGGAGAAGCGGGTAAAGATCTGCTCTGCCAGCCCATGAAGATTGACTGGACCTTCTATTGCCACAAGTGTGACGGTATGGCTTCTCTGCGTACCTGTAACCACGGCAAAGAAGACCGCGTCATTCTTTCTGGAACCAAATTGCGTAAAGCTCTGTCAGACGGAGCTGAGATCGTAGATCATTTTGGTCGTGATGAAGTTCTGGATCATCTTAAGATATACTATGCAGGTTTGACCGAGAAGGTTGAGGTCAAAATGCAGGGTGCGGCTTCTGGCGATTCCATGTAAAAACGGTGACTCTGTAGGGGCGAATCTTGTATTCGCCCTGAATCAGGATTGCCCTTGTAGCATTACAGCAGCACCTCATATTTTTCCGCCAGCTCATACAGCCTTTCAAGGTATTCTTCTTTGCGGGCCAGCTGATTATTTGATGCAATATCTTGAATCAACCGAGGAAGCGGCTCGGTGATATCAAGACCATAGGGATTTAAGTTTTTCCTGTTCGCCTGCTCAACAACGAGAATCGCATAATAGCTGATTAACAGGCGTACTTTGGAATCCCGACGGAATATATACGCACGTCCTCCCATCGTATTGAGAAAAAATCCAGCATACTCATACATCTTAGCCAACGGCATATTCAACGACACATTGTCAGCAAAACAAGGCTCTGCGTCAATCAGCGCATACAGTGCCGCAGCCACCTCCTCAACATTATTCTTTTCCTCGACCAGCACCCGTTTGATCAGCAGAATATCCTCTTTACCGAGAATGCGGAAAAGATGAGCCATATTGGTGAGTATCGTATAGAGTTCATCCGTCTCACGGATCACCACCGGGGAAGCGGCGAAGAGTTTTTTTGTCAGCGCATTAAAATGCTGAAAGAGCGGCTGTTGGATATTAAACTTTTCACGATATCCTTTTCGCTCAATGCTGTTGAAAAACGAGGTCAGCACAGGAGATGTTTGTGCGCAACTCGGCCCTGAGAACTGTTTCGTCTCCTCCTTGGCTTCTTTTACCCCATCCTCTTTTTCAATGACTGAAATTTTTTGATTTTTTTGATTTTCCTGATATTCTTGGTCTTCCACAACTGACTGTTTCTCTACTTTTTCTGTTTCCTCCTCCGTCAACACCTCTTCCGCCGTATTTTGTTTTTGTGTATCTGTCACGATGGAGGAAATTTGGCTTTCTATTTCCTTCTCCTTCCTGTCATCGTTATTCTTTTCATCAAGCGACTGAACGTTGTTGCTTGCTGATGAAATCGCATTGGAATGCCTCACCTCCGAGGCCTGAAGCAATGCCTTTATCTCTGCTGAGAATAAAAACCAAGTTCCGCCAAGCACCGCTGAAAAAAGTGTGCAACCAAAGGCAATTGACCAGAAAGATATTTTCTTTTTCATCCCCCCTCCCCTTCTTCTGTATCTTTTACTGCTGAATATCCGCTGTCATTTTTAGTCATGCCCAGACAGGGTACCTTGGATATAGGCAATTGCAAGGACAATGCAAGAAAAATAATGGCCGAATTCGTAACTTTTTTCCGCCAAATTGCGATGCTAACATAATTCTAATAGTTTTCCTCTTGACGCTGTCCCCTGAACGAGCTAAATATTACAGGCAACTTTTATAGCGTTTATGCGGATAAACTGGAATACGGTTTTCCATACGCCGGACGGTTTGATCCATGAAACGACAACAAACTTATCTTATCTTTGTATATTTTAAAATTTTCAGGAGAAGAAATTATGACAGTATATGTTACAGGCCACAAAAATCCAGATACTGATTCCGTCACCGCTGCAATTGCTTACGCCGAATTGCTGAAAGCTGGCGGTCAGGATGCCGTCGCATCCATGCAGGGTGCTCTAAATCCCGAAACCGAAACTGTTCTCAAACGATTCGGAGTCGCCGCCCCGGAAATCATGACCGATGCCGCAGGCAAAACCGTGGCTTTGGTTGATCACAGCGACCTGAATCAGGCTCCTGACAATCTCAACGCCGACAGCGTGGTCGCCATCGTTGATCACCACAAAATCGGTGATGTGACCACGAATAGCCCTATTTTTTGCTGTGTTAAACCAGTTGGATGCACCGGAACCGTGCTCAAACAACTTTACGATGCGGAAGGTGTCGCCGTCGAGCCGAAGGTGGCCGGACTTATGTTATCCGCTATTCTCAGTGACACAGTGAATTTCAAATCCCCCACTTGTACGGATGAGGATAAAAAAGCAGTTGCTGAACTGAAAGCCATCGCCTCGGTGCAGGATACTGATGAGCTGTTCATGGAGATGCTCAAAGCCAAAAGTTCCATTGACGGCGTTCCCGCCCGTGATCTGCTCAACCGTGATTACAAAGATTTTGATATGAACGGTAACAAGATCGGTTGCGGTCAGCTGGAGCTCGCCACCTTAGATCAGATCGCCGCTATCCGTGATGACCTCTATGCGGCTATGCAGGAACAAAAGGCAGAAGGCGGTCACCATACCATCCTCTTAATGCTCACCGATGTTGTCAAAGAAGGTACGCAATTGGTTGTGCTTTCTGACGATGTCTCCATCGTTGAAAAAGCCTTTGATTGCAAGCTGGACGGCAATTCCATGTGGATTCCCGGTATGATGAGCCGCAAAAAACAGACGGTTCCCAATATGCAGAAAGCCTTCG
>CBDTVG010000038.1:0-10551 GCA_965363745.1 uncultured Candidatus Electrothrix sp.
AGTTTCGTTTTCAGATGCTGTCTAAAAAGTGTCAACTGGGATATGAAGCATGCCGCATTTCTTTGATGAATATATTGTTAAGCATTTCAAATTTGAAGAGGAGGAGATTTTCTCCCTTATACTCAAACACGGCAATGAAAAAGAAAAAAGAATGGTTCAGGGATTACAAAATGACCATTTGGAAATATTAAATAAACTTGCTGACTTTATGAAAACGGTCTCCTTTTATGGTTCTCAGCCAAATGAAAAGCAAATTGAAGACATCATGAGTTCAAGTAGGGAACTCCTTGAAATGATACTGCGTCATGCGCGAAAAGAGGATCTGCAATTATTTCCTAATCTATAGCTGGCCAGGCTTGAAATCAAAGAAGGCAGGTCTAACGACCCGCCTTCTTCAATAGATTGACTTTTCAGCAGTCCATCCTTTCTTCCCGCATCATCCTATACAAGACCCCAGTCCTCAAGCATACATTTAAAAGCCTCTTTCCCTGAAAGCATCACCAGTTCAAACCCGCCGCCGGGGTTGCTCCAAGCACTTGCGAGATAAAGTCCCGCTATAGGTGTACGGTTTCCAAGCCTGCTGAGTGCTGAGTTGCCCTCTGTTTGGTCGTATCCATATATTGCGCCCTGCGTATTATAGGTATAACGGACATTGGTTAAAGGGGTGGAAGACTCTTTCATGATTATTCTGTCCGAAAGACCAGGTAGCAAATATTCTTCCGCCAGTCCGATGAGTTTTTCGGTAATTTGTTCCTTTTCCTTGTAATAGTCTTCTATAGTCACGTCGTCCTTGACTTTGTCCTTAATATCGGAAAAGTATGACAGGCCGCCATAAACGGCTTCAAATTTTTCAGCCAGCCCCCCGATGAGCTTTTCGGTGATTCGTTCCTTTTTCTCATCATAGTCTTCTTTCGTCACGTCTTCCTTGACGTTGCCCTTGCCCTCAACATCGAAAGAGTACAACTCTCTATAAACGGTTTCAAATTTTTCCCAAGGCTCATAATCAGAAAGTATGGTCAGAGTGATTGAACCACAGCTTTCAGGAGAAAAACCATCAATTATTTTATCATAGCACAATAAGGAAAAACCTGATTTCTCAGGGTTACATTGCAAAGTAGCTCGATATGCTCGCTCATGTTTGTAGCTAGGATAAACAGCAGTGTTTGAGTGAAGATTATTATAACTTTCCTTAAAGCCGTCGTTATTATCAAGATCCAGATCTACCCCAAGCCAAACATTAAAATGACTTGTGCCGGGCCGACACAAAGATAGAGCCTCCATATAATCCGCTGGCACTTCCGATGCGGGAATAAGCCCGCCGAAAGTGTGCGGTACCGCCGCATTACTCACCACAGCATTCGCATAATATTCGCCACGATTTTTTGTCTTTACTCCGACCGCTCTGCCGTTGTCAATGATAATTTCAGTCACTTCAGTATTAAGAAGAACCTCACCACCGACATTAGCATCCGTTATGTTCTCAAGCAGAGCGTTGCTTAAACTCTGTGAGGTTCCTTGTATATAAAAGCTACCATAAGAATGAAATAATCCAGTTTGCATCAAATAAAGCCAAGCGGGAATTTCTGCAGGAGGAAGTCCAGTATAAAACCATGATTGCCCCAAAATAGCTTTTAACCGTTTGTCTTTAATTTTATATTCTTTCATGAGGTGCGCAAGCGTCTTTATTTTCTCTTTTTTCTTCTTCCACAGCATACTCGCCCAAGTCGGATACTCATATGGAAACTGAGAAAGGTCATCAGGCAGACCTCCACCTTCAGGATTATAAAATTTTTCTATGTCGACAAGTAAATTTTGCCAACAATTCATATAACCGGCAAGTCCTTCTTCTTCAGGGAACCATTGAGCAAGAGCACTATAGGCGTTGACAAGTCCCCCTCCCGCACTCCACGGCTGAGGAGAATCAAAGGCGAAATCAGGATACAGTGAACTCCAAGTGAAGTCATGAGGCACGAAAGTGAGCTTGTCTTTCAAGCCGAGCTGTTCCAACAGCATTGCGCCTAAAGGACTTCCTGTTAAACCATGCAAAGACGCTTCACATATGAAATTGCCTTTCTCTGTGTTGCGTATAAATGAAGTGGCATAGCCACCGGGTACATCACGCTTGTCAATCACCAAAGGTCTAAGCCCGTTCCGAGCGAGTAAACTGGCGCAGGACAGACCGCCCAGTCCGGCACCAATGATAATGGCATCATATTCTCCCTCGCCAACTCTTCCACCTTGCGCCAAGGCGGGGCACTGCCAATTCACAAGTGCCGCCGCCGAAGCCATTCCTGAAATTCGTAAAAAATCTCTGCGCGAAAACATTTAATTATCCTCATCTTTGATGAATTATCATTTACTTATTCAAGAAACGCTACCCTTAGATTGATCAATTATTAAGAACTGGGAAACGCTTATCGACATGGCTGGCAACTGAAAAAATAGAGTAAAAAATTCAGTCGCTCGCACCAACTCCCGGCGGTACGAAAATTCACCAGGAGTTGAGCAGGCACATTTTGGGGGGAGTCCTCATTTTACAACCACCTTTTTTTTCAGGGAGACTACGATTTTAATATCAAGAATATTATAGCTCCTAACTTAGTTATACCATAAAGAGACAAATACTGTCAAATTACCGGAAAATTAATTTTTAATCTAAAAAATACAAGCAATTACAAAGTTGTGACTCTAAGGTAAACAAAAAAAGACTTAAATCAAATTAAATTTTTTCATATTATATATTGTAATGTACTGATAATACATTTACAGTTTTATTAGCCGAATATTATGGAAATTCAAAGCCCACGTTTAAAAAATGAAAAAAATACAGATAAATAAAATCCAAACACAAGTTGGAATATTTGTTATCAAATACAGGTGGTTATCAATCACACTCTCCCTGTTCTGTGTCGTCTCAGTCGGTAGCGGTATCCGCTTTCTTCATTTCTCCAACGACAGCCGAGTTTTTTTCTCCGAGGAGAACCCACAACTTAAAGCCCTTAATGCTTTAGAGCGGACATATACGAAATTTGAAAATGTTTTCTTCACAGTCGCTCCTAAGTCCGGCAATATTTTTACACGGGATACCCTGATCGCATTAGAAGAATTAACTCAGGAAGCATGGAAGATCCCCTACTCCAGCCGAGTGGATTCTATCATCAACCACCAATATACCAAGGTTGAGGAAGACGACCTGCTTGTTGAAAATTTGGTGCATGACGCTGAAAACTTAACGACTGAACAAATTGAGGAAATACGAAGGATAGCATTAAATGACCCTCTGCTGGTCAACCGGATAATTTCCCCATCAGGCCATGTTGCTGGAGTTAATGTCAATATTGTCAAGCCGGAAGTGTCAGGTGACGCTCCAGACAGGATAGCGGAGGCCAGCTATACCTTGAAAGCCCGAATACTGAAAAAATATCCTGATTTGGATATCTACGTCACCGGCGTGGTTATGATCGACAGCGCCTTTAAAAAAGCGGCCAAGGACGATATGATGTTTTTGGTGCCCGCCATGTGTTTCGTGTTGCTTCTGACTTTGGCCTTCTGTCTGCGTTCCGTGACAGGCACCGTAGTGACATTTATCGTCATTCTTTTTTCCATGTTTATCGGAATGGGCCTTGCTGGCTGGCTGAATATCACGATTACAGCACCTTCCGCAAACGCACCGATTATTATTCTGACCCTCGCCGTGGCAGATTCAGTTCATATTCTGACAACCATGCTCCATCAGATGCGCCTCGGACTTGATCAGCATCAAGCGATTAAGGAATCAGTACGGATCAACCTACAGCCTGTGCTAGTCACCAGCCTGACAACAGCTGTCGGTTTTCTCACTATGAATTTTTCCGATGCCCCGCCATTCCGAGATCTCGGCAATATCGTTGCTATGGGAATCGGGGCAGCCTTGCTGTATTCTCTCTTCTTTTTGCCAGCCCTCATGGCGGTGCTGCCGCTGAAAGCGAACAGTCGCATAAGCACTGACTCAGCCCTCACCCCTCGTATTGAGCAATTCTCCGAATTTATCATCGCTCAAAAAAAGATAATCATCTGGGTTGCGACGATAATTATTATAGCATTGAGTACAGGCATAACGCACATTGAACTGAATGATGATTTTGTTAAATATTTCAGCACTCGTTTTGATTTCCGCCGAGCCACTGATTTTACCGCCGACAATCTGACCGGCATGTACACGATTGACTGGGATCTTGATTCCGGGCAGGAAGGCGGAGTCAACGATCCGCAATATCAACGCAAAGTGGAGCAATTCGCCAACTGGTTCCGTCGACAGAAACACGTTTGTCATGTCTATACTTTTACAGATATTATTAAACAAATTAATCGGAACATGCATAATAATAACGAGGCCTTTTATACACTCCCGGGTAACCGCGAGTTGGCGGCCCAATATATGTTGCTGTATGAAATGAATCTCCCCTTTGGTTTGGATCTGAATGACCGGATCAATGTGCAAAAATCTTCCAGCAGAATGACTGTTTCCCTTGTGGGAGCCAGCACCAAGGAGATGCGTGAAATCGAACTTGCTGGCAGAGAATGGCTCAACGCCAACGCCTCTCCTTCCATGTACACTCACGGTTCCGGGGTGACCATGATGTTTTCTTACCTCTCTGAACGAAACATCAAATCCATGCTGTTCGCCTCAATTCTCGCCCTTGTTCTGATTTCAATGATCATGATCTTCGTGTTGCGCAGTTTCAAGCTCGGTTTTATCAGTTTGCTGCCTAATCTCGCTCCCGCCCTTATGGGGTTTGGAGTATGGGGATATACAGTCGGCCAAGTAGGGCTTGCGGTTTCCGTGATGATCGCTATGACTATGGGCATTGTTGTTGACGATACTATTCATTTTTTAGCAAAATATCAGCGGGGGCGAACTGAATACAAGATGTCGACGGAAGATGCCGTTCGATTCGCCTTCAAAACAGTGGGATCTCCTATGTGGATCACCACAGTTACGCTTATCGGAGGATTCACCGTGCTGGCGTTTTCAGGCTTTCAAATTAATTCCCACATGGGCGGCATGACCGTTATAACTATCACTTTAGCCCTGCTGCTTGACTTTTTTTTGCTACCCGCACTGTTGCTGAAACTTGACCGCACAAAACAGCCCTTATAATTCAGCCCTTATAATTTTTTTCTTTCTATTTCAGCCTACAATATTATATCCTTCAAGGAGGTACCTATGAAATTTTCCGTAGCGATTACTCTGGTAGCAGTGTTCTGTACAGGCTTGCTGGCACCATGCATAAGTTCGGCGGAAAGCCCTAAAAAAAAGGGTCTGGCCATCGTTATAGAAGCCGAACGCTGTGATCAGGGATTCGGCAACTGCACAGCGGATATGCTTATGATTTTAAAAAATAAGCATGGTCAGGAAAGCAAGCGTAAAATGACCAACAAAATGTTGGAAGTACAAGGGGACGGCGACAAAAACCTGTCTATTTTTCACACTCCCCACGATATCAGGGGAACAGCGTTTCTTACCTTTTCTCACAAAATTGGTGATGATGAACAGTGGCTGTATCTTCCCGCTCTAAAAAGGGTGAAACGGATCAACTCCCGCAACAAGTCCGGGTCATTTATGGGCAGTGAATTTTCCTATGAGGATATCTCCAGTCAGGAAGTTGAAAAATATACCTATACATATCTGCGTGATGAAATTTTGAACAGCCATGACTGCACAGTATCGGAATATTTCCCTGTGGATCGAGAAAATTCAGGCTACAGTAGACAGACTGTCTGGAGGGACAAAAATGAATACAGAATCTGGAAAGTGGAATATTATGACCGAAAAAACAGCCATCTGAAAACACTCACTTTTGAAAAGTACCACCAATATATCGGCAAATATTGGCGGGCTCAAAAGTTGCGTATGATAAATCATCAGAACGGCAAATCCACAGATCTGCTCTACAGCAACTATCAATTCCAGACCGGGTTGAAGGAGAGTGACTTCAACAAAAATAGCTTAAAAAGAGCTCGATAGGACTTATTTCGCATGATTATGCATAAAAAGCAGGCGGCTTTTCAAAAAAAGTCCTGCAGGCGATATTTTTTTCAGCAGATATATATTTTTATAATCTCGGCAATATTTCTCCCCCTCCTCCCAAGCTATGCTGTTGAGTTAAGGGGAGATATTTCTGTGGAAGGACGCTATTTCATAGAGGAACCCGGTAACCAAGATCAAGAGCAACACAGCGGCTCATTGGCCATTGAGCCGGAACTGTATCATGCGTTCAGTACAGAATTAAGCCTTGTGTTCAAGTCGTTCATCCGCTTTGATAGCGGCGAAGACCAACGGACTCATTGGGATATCCGGGAAGCAAATTTTTTTTACTTAACAGACGATTATGAATTTCAAGCCGGTATAGGCAAAGTTTTCTGGGGTGCCGCTGAATTTGTTCACCTTGTGGATATTATCAATCAAACTGATCTGGTCGAGAATATCAACGGAGAAAAAAAGCTCGGTCAGCCTATGTTGCACCTTTCAGCTCCTAAAGACTGGGGTGTCATTGACGCTTTTTTTCTGCCTTTTTTTCGTGAACGTACCTTTCCGGGAGCAAAAGATCGATTACGAACTCCGTTGGTCGTTGATACCGATCAGACAATCTATGAAAAAGGTATCGGACAGTATCATGCTGATTTTGCGCTTCGCTACAGCAACACCTTTTGGGAAAATATCGACCTCGGCCTGTATCATTTTATCGGCACTTCCCGTGAACCAACCCTGTTGCCGGGCGGAAAGCCGCACAGTCCTGTTTTTATACCCTATTACGAACAGATAAGCCAAACAGGCATGAATCTACAAACAAGTGCAGGGGGCTGGCTGCTTAAGGGAGAGGCTTTATTTCGTTCCGGTCAGGGGCGTGCTTTCGCAGCGGCTGTCTTCGGCTTTGAGTACACTTTTTTCAATATTTATGACAGTGGCATGGATCTCGGAATCATCGGCGAGTACGTTTTTGATGACCGGGAAAGTGATTTCGCTCTTTCTTCTTTCAATAACGATCTCATGACCGGCTTTCGTCTCGCCCTGAATGATCCCGCCGGGACGGAAATACTGGCAGGAATCATGAAGGATATGCAACTCTCCACCTCTATTTTTTCCATAGAAGCGAGCCGTCGGATAGGTGAGCGCATAAAACTGAATATTGAAGCCCTGCTTATTGCAGATCCGGCTGAAGAGGACCCGGCGTATATTTTTAAGCAGGACAATTATATCAAGATTGAAGCCGTATACTTTTTCTAAAAATATCTTTAATATTTATAAATATCAGCTACAAAAAATATGAAATCAGATTCAATCGCCATTATCGGCATGGCCTGTCATTATCCGGGAGCACAAGATCTACGTTCATTCTGGGAAAATATCCTGACAAAAAGGAGGCAGTTCCGTCGTATTCCAGACACCCGTCTGTCTCTGGCGGATTATTATGATCCTGATCCTACTGCGCCGGACAAAACATATTGCAATAAAGCTGGCCTGATAGATAATTTCTCTTTTGATCTTGTCCAGCACCGCATTCCCCGCTCATCTTTTGAATCCACAGATATTGTTCACTGGCTGGCCTTAAAAGTCGCTCTAGCATCCATAGAAGACGCAGGATTCAACAAAAACTCCGTTCCTTCGGAACGCTCAGGCGTTATTCTCGGCAACACCTTAACCGGTGAACATTCCCGCTCAGAAGGATTGCGGCTCAGATGGCCCTTTGTTCGTCGGGTTCTGAGTGCCGCTGCACAAAAAAAAGGATTTTCCAAGGTTCAGACGGCTGAGTTGCTCATTACTGCTGAAGAATATTACAAATCAGTGTTCGTGCCTATAACAGAAGATACCTTGGCGGGAGCCCTGTCCAACACCATTGCTGGCAGAATCTGCAATCATCTTGATTTTCACGGCGGCGGCTATACGGTTGACGGAGCCTGCTCCTCTTCAGTTATTGCAGCGGCAACAGCCGCAACAGCTCTCAGCCGTGGAGATCTGGATCTCGCCCTAGCTGGCGGTGTGGATATCAGCTTAGACACGTTTGAACTGGTGGGATTCGCCAAAACCGCCGCTCTGACCAGAAGCGACATGAGAGTGTATGATCGCAGGGGGGACGGCTTCATCCCCGGAGAGGGTTGCGGCTTTGTAGTGATGAAACGACTCCGGGACGCTCTCGCTGATCAGGATTCTATTTATGCTGTTTTGCGAGGCTGGGGAATCTCTTCTGACGGCAAAGGCGGTCTGACAGCCCCCAATGCTCAAGGGCAGGCAAGAGCATTGCGAAGAGCTTACGAAAGTCTTGATTATACTATAAATGATCTTGATTTTATTGAAGGACATGGAACGGGCACGGCTATGGGCGACAAAGCCGAGTTGGAAGCTGTTGCCTTGGCTATGGATAGCGGCACAACGACGCATTCACCTTTACGACGATGCGGCATCACCTCCTTAAAATCAATAATCGGGCATACCAAGGCTGCATCCGGTGTGGCCGCTCTGATCAAGGCGGTTATCGCAGTCAATCGACGGGTACTCCCTCCCTTTGCCAACTGTTCCGAGCCGCATCCTGCTTTTACAAATAAAGCAACAGCACTGTATCCTGTCCTGACCGGAGAAATTCGACAGGATCAGGAAATAATGCGAGCTGGTATCTCCGGCATGGGATTCGGCGGCATCAACAGTCATCTTACTATTGAGTCAGCTGACACCCCCTCAGCCAAACTGGCACCTGTACTGTGTGAACAAAAACTGTTGGTTGCGCACCAAACAACAGAAATTTTTATTTTTAAGGCATCAACAATCTCCAAGCTCTTGGACAAGGTGCGGGAAAGCAGGGATCTATCCCTGAATATGTGCGAAGGAGAAATGGCTGATTTTGCGGCCCATCTGATAAGACCTGACGGGGAAGAAAAAGCTGGCGAATTTGTCAGGGCGGCAATAGTGGCGAACTCCCCGGTATCTCTTGTCGACCGTCTTGTTCAGGTTGAAAAAATTCTCCAACAATCTCCTCCTGAAGCGCAACAAACTATCATTGACAACCAACAAGGAATCTATGTTGGTCATGACGTTCATCAGCACAAAGTTGGATTTCTTTTTCCGGGCCAAGGATCACAGCAGTTAAATATGGCCCGCCGACTTGTTCTTCGCCACGACTGGGCACAGGAGATCGTAGCCTCCGCTGAAAAGAATCTTGGGCGGCCTGCAACAGAAAATTTGACGAATTGTATGTTTAAGACCTTGGAAAAGGCCAAAAATATATCAATGGTCAACGCATGGCGGGATATGCTTACACAGACGGAAACAGCCCAACCGGCAATTTGTCTGGCATCCGTCCTCTGGCTGGAAAAACTCACCCGGCTTGGTATCAAACCTGATGCGGTGGGCGGGCACAGCTTAGGAGAACTGACCGCTTTTTATGCCGCTGGAGCCTATTCAAAAGAAGACCTGATCAAATTCGCAGCGTTCCGAGGCCGGGCAATGGCTTCAGAGGCGGATGAAGCAGGAACGATGGCGAGCCTTGCCTGTTCCCCGGACACCGCCCAGGCCATTTTGGACGCAACGGACAGTTACGCCGTCATAGCCAATAAAAATAGTTCGTCACAAATAGTCATCTCTGGAGAGATATCCTGCATTGAGCAGGCCTGTGCCCTCGCCAAAAAACAGGAGATAGCAAGTCATTTTCTCCCTGTCTCCAACGCCTTTCATTCAAAATTTGTTGCGCAAGCGGCCCAACAGCTCGCAGAGTCCCGGATCATTCCTCAAAGGGCCGAAAAAATGACACTCCCCCTGTTTACTGGCATAGAAGGACGGGAAGTCAAGACTGACCTTGATGTAATCAAACATTTTTCCGATCAGGTTATATCGCCGGTTGATTTTGTCGCTCTAATTCAAGGAATGCGGAATAAATGCGACCTGATGTTGGAAGTGGGCCCAGGCCGAATTTTGACCGGTCTAGCAAACAGCATCAACGCTGAGGCAACTGACGAAAATACTTCTATATCCCCTGTCTGTTTTTCTGTTGAGGCGAAAGCGGAACAGGATAAAGATCTGAACCTGTTTTTGGCGATTTATTTTGTTCATGGCGGCCAAGTTAACTGGGAGGCTCTGTATGAAGATCGCCTGATACGTCCATTCAAGCCAGCCAGTGAACGTGTATTTTTGACCAATCCATGCGAAAAGCCTTTTCCTGTTCCGCCTGCGGATAGCACTTCGAGCACATCTGATTTTACACCTGAGCTTCTGTCTGAACATACGGGCCATACTGATTTTCTTCTGGCCGAAGCCGCAGGTGTCTCCCCGGAAATATTGTCCGCTTATTTAGCGAAACGAAATAAATTTCTTGGAGGAATTATCAAGGTCGATCTTGACTGTATGTCCGCTGATGACCTTTCCCTTGAAACATCGCCTCCGTCTGTTGCCACCGACCACGCTGAAGCGGATTATCCACGAGAAAAAGTTGCAATTTCTCGCCTTTTTCTTGAACTCATTGAACAACGAACCGGCTTTCCCCAAGAAAGCCTGTCCTTGGAATTCCGCCTGCTGGATGATCT
>CBDTVG010000039.1:0-10497 GCA_965363745.1 uncultured Candidatus Electrothrix sp.
ATTTGCCTGTCATTCTCTGCACCGGCTATACCGCAGCGTTCAGCAAAAAAGAGGCTGCTGATCTTGGCATCAGGAGATATGAAGTTAAACCGCTGACCGCTGAAAAATTGGCGAAAACTGTCAGAGAAGTGTTAGATGAAAGTGCGAAAGGAACAACTGTTTCTGTATGATTCAGTCCTGCTCATCCTGCTCCGTGATCGCTGGCAGGTCTATATAAAATGTTGTGCCTGTTCCCGGTGTTGAATCAACATTTATGTATCCCTGATGTTGGCTTATGAGCGAAGCCGCAATCGTCAGTCCAAGGCCCATTCCCTTGCCGTTCCCCCGCGTTTTTCCGGAGTAATAGGGGTCGAAAATATGCGGCAGATTTTCAGGCAGGATGCCGCAACCTTCATCCTGAAACGTTATTTTGATGTATTTTTCGTCCTTAGAATCAGGGTGATCCTGCTGGGGAAGCATGGTATTTTCAGAGGAGATAATTATTTTTCCATGATTATCCATTGCTTCACGGGCATTTTTGAAAAATTCATGAAAAGCCTGATTGATCTGACCGGGATCAATATAACCCGGCCATAAATCTTTGGGAAAATTAAATTCAGGAATGATATGTGAATCAGCCAGAGCAGCAGCGCAACTGGCGGTTATCAGTCCGGCGAGAGGAACCGCCTGCCGGGTAGGCGATTCAAAATTGGAAAAAAGAAGAAATTTATGCGTCAGGTCTTTGGCATGGATGGAAGCCTCGGTCGCATTCCGTAAAAAAATAAAAGCGCTGTGATCCTGTTGCAGGTGCATGGTGGCAAGTTCAATATTACCAAGGATAGCCATGAGCAGATTGTTGAAATCATGGGCTATGCCGCCGGACATGGTCGCAACCACCTTCATTTTTTTGCTTTTTAACAGTTCCGCTTCTATTTTTTTTCGTTGGGTGACATCGATGCTGTATACAATCGCCTGTTTAATTTCACCATTCTCAGCTATTACCGGACAGGTGTGTACTTCTGCGATCTGCTTGTTCCCTTCCTTGTCGAGATGGGTGTGCTCAACTATAACCGGTTGACCGTGACGACGAATATCCTGCAACGGACATACCATGTCGTATTCGTGGCAGGGGCGATTCAGGCTGTAGGTATGCTGATAACATTTTTCATTTTTCCCAAGGGTATCGACTGATTGCTCTGCGGCCTTGTTGGCTGCCACAATATTGTAACTCTCAATGTCAACAACTGTGAATGGATGAGGAAGGGAGTTTATGACAGTATTAAGAAATTTATTTTGCTCGATAATTTGTTCACTTCGTTGAGCCACCTCTTCTTCCAGCACATCACGGTGCTTGCGTATTTGCTCCTCAGCCTTTTTCCTTTCTTCGACTTCCTTGCTCAACAGCTTGTTTTTTTTATCCAACTCGGCGGTGCGCTCTCGCACCTGCTCTTCAAGCATGTCTCGTTGCATGGCCAAGGCTGCGAGTATCTGTTCACGTTCCATGGCGATATGCCATTTTTCAATAAGCGCACTCGCTGTTTGTCGTATTTCTATGGACTCAAAAGGCTTTTTCAGGATAAGAAGATTATCTCTGGAAGTGAGCGCATCACTGATATCCTGCCAGGAATGATCAGAATATGCAGTTATAATAACATACTGCAACCTATCGTCTTCCCGCTGTAATTTTTTAATGGTTTCCAAGCCATCAAGACCGGGCGGAATGCGCATGTCAACGTAGGCGAGGGCGTAGGGTCTATCCTCCAGCCTAGCCTGACGAACCATCCTAACCCCTTCATCTCCTTGAAAAGCTGATTCAATCTGGAGAACGGGCTGGTTGTGTTGCGGAGCGGCCTTACCGGTGATATCCTCAAGCAGGCTGTCGAACTCATCGTTTTCCTGTGCTGGACTCAGGATGGCCCGTATATCGTTGTGAATTTCTGGGTTGTCATCAATAACCAAAACCCGCCGTATTCCCTGCGCTATAGCTGTCACTCCGTTCTCCCCTCTGCCGTTACAGGAAGCTCTATCCTGAACGTTGTTCCTTGACCCGGCCCTGAACTTTCCGCTGTCAGGGTTCCCCTCATTTGGGCGGTCAGGTTGGCCGCATTATGCAGACCAAACCCGTGCCCGTCTTTTTTAGTGGTAAAGCCGAACTCGAAAATTTGCCGCAAGATTTCTTTCCGCATTCCTTTCCCGTTATCCGTTATTTCCAGAGTTATTTTTTTATTGGCATCAAGGCTGTCCGTGTCCATAAGGGCGCTTGTCCTCTCCACCTGATACAATCTCAGGAAGATTTTTTTCTTTTCAAGGTACAGTCCGCCGAATGCGTCCACAGCGTTGCTGATGAGATTATTGATAACTTGTAAGATTTTATATGATTCACCGTTAAAAACAGGTGAGAAGGCATAGTCGCGTTCCACGGCGATGTGTCGAGTCTGGAGCTGATCCTGAAACTGCTCCAGGCTTTCCTCGATAATTTCTTTCAAATCAATAAGCTCTTTTATTTCAGATTCATGAGCTACGTCCTGTTGTTTTCGTATGATCTCGTTGACCCGTCGTATATGGCGAAACTGCCGATCCGCTTCATTGAGCAAAGCTGTCCGTTCGCTGTTCATTTTTTCGGCAAGTCGGGAAAAGTAGAGCGGCAATTTTTGTCCTCTGGGATCATGGGTGAAAAAATGTCCTGGATCATGCCGATGCTCCTCTATTAGATCGACAATACTAGTCAGAGAGGAAGAGCTGCTTTCCTGCACCATTTCCCGAATATGTTCCGAGGAAACAGAAATGCTGTTCAGGGTGTTGCCCACATTATGGAGCACTTCTGTCGCAACCTCGGCCTTGCCAGCCAGACGGGAGGTAGCGCATAATTTTTTCAGGATACGCACATGTTCAATGGACAAAGCGCAGACTTCCGAGATAGTCAGAGCCACATTGAGGTAGGCTTCAATATATTCAGGAAAAGCGATCTGGGTGATCAAGACCAAAGCGGAGGTCTCCTCCCCTCGGCCTATGCGGAGAAGAAAACCGTTCCGATCCTCGTTCAACGTAAACCTTTTTTCCCGCCGGGTGTAAAATCGTTCAACCTGAAGCCGTTCCTCAGCACTCAAACCGAGAGCCTGATCAAGATGTATTCCTTTTCCGCTCACCGGTATAAAATGTATTTGTTCAGGAGCGAAGAGCATGGTGAACAATTCTATAATAGCGGAAATTACTTGGGGCTTGGATTGGGCTCTGGTCACCGTGCCGATTAAATCTAAGGTCATGGTCGCATCGGCGGCGTGGCGTTCAGCCTTCTTTTTTTCCCGTGAAAGTGTTTTTTCCCGATAATCCGCTGTAACTTTTCCTAAAACGAAAATGAGGTATTCAAGGCCAATGGGTAATCTTCTGGAAGGCAGCTTAAGAAAATCGGCAAAGTCAGCGAGATATTTTTCTGCATCTTCGTCCGTGCCTGTATCCAGCAGCACCAGTCTGTTTAACGATTCGCCGAAAAATGCAATAGCCGTCGGTCGGTCAAAACCCCACGTTGTGATATGCTCCTGCCAATGGCAGAGCCAGCCTGAGCTGAGGAGATAGCCTCCTTCCTGTTGTAATGCATCCACAAGCGTCGGGCCGCACAGCAGATGCATGCATTGTTCAAGCCGGTTGATTCGATACCGAGAAAATTCCAAGGGCGGCACGGTCAGGTCACGGAGACAGCAACTGCCGAAAATTTCCACAATATCAGCTTCTGAATCCTCGACAGCGTCGGCCAGCTCCGGCCAGGTTGTCGGCGGGCGACCGCAAAGAGCGGGAAATGAGCGAATTTCCGTATCCTCTCCTTGCAACTCAATAGCCGCCTTTACTTCAGCATAAAAATTTTCACAGACAAGGAAACAAAAAGAGAACGGCATTGTTCGCCTCCTTCATATGGAATGACTGATTGGGTAGCGGCCCCATGTACGCACGGCTTCCGAGATCGCCAGAAGTACCTCTTCGCCGACCTGCCAGGGAATTTCTCCATGATTGTCGGACAGAATAAAACCGCCGCCCGCCGCCGCCTGGGAAGTAGCCTGTTTTACTTTGTCCTCGGCCTGTTCAGCTGACCAACGACGCATTTCAATGCCGTTTAAATTACCTATAACCGTCAGTTTGCCCTGACATGCGGCCTTGATCTCGGATAAATCTTCCAAGACACTCACCCCGATTCCCGCAGTTCCGGTGGCGACGATATCATCAAGAACAGGCAGAACGTTGCCTGATGCCAAGTGCGTCGCAGTTGGGCCGTTAATTCGTGCCAAGGTTTGTTTCGCCACCTTGAACCCTGTTTTGAGATAGATGTCCCGCGGTGTTATGGTGGGGGAGGCCATAGGGTCAACGTAACCGATAGCTGTCGCGCCCGCCTGAAGTTGAGCGTTGGCCCAGGCCACACAAAATTCTTGATTCACGGCCATGAGCTGATGAAACCGTTCCGGCTGTTCATACATCAACTCAATATAGGCTGGAAATCCCATCTGCATTATAGGTAGGGAAAATGGAGAGATGACCACGCCCATAATCGGCACCGTGTCCTTGACCCGTTCTTTGAGCGCCTGGATTGTCTCCAGCATTTTGACAAGGCAGGCTGTGCGGTGTATCTCCGGCACCCGCAGGGAGGAAATATCTTCGCTTTTTTTGATCATAGGCGCACCTGTATTCGGAGGACCGTCCTCAAACCAGATGATTTCCGCCCCAAAGGCCTCCACTTCCGCAGCACCGTAAAATAAGGGGCACAGGCAGTCATGTCGGTATTTTTTCAGCATACGCAGTTGCCCTTCTACCACATATTCCGCTTTGGAAAAATATTCCCGAATACTCAGGCCGAGTTCTTTGGCTCCATGCATGGTGAGCAGGAGGAAGAGGGGAACCCTGTCCGGCTCCTTATGTCCTAAGGTGGTCAGAACCCGCTCCATAGAGGTCATGTCTGTTGTGTTGCCCATCACACTCCCGCCTCTGTCTCCATAATTTCTTGTATACAGGAAGATACAGCCTTGAGAGCCTCCCCGGCATCCGCACCCGTAGCGTCCGCTCCCACTTCTTCCCAGAGTAAAGGATCAAAACGAAACGGTGCCCCACCGACGATAATTCGGGCTGGAGAACCGGCTTCAGTAAGTAACTTTTTCACTTCCTTGATCTGAAGTGCAGAACGGAGCATGAGTGTAGAAATCAATATTATCCTGACGGAATCATCGCTGACCTTTTGCGCCAATTCCTGGGCAGTGACTCGTCCGTAATCATGGAGCTCGTAGCCGTTGGCCCGTAACGAGGCGGAGATGATCATTTTTCCCAGCGCATGATAATCGTCAAGCAATGCGATGGCCATGCGGGGCTGATCAGCATATTTTGGGCCAGCCAGAGGAAGGAATCGGGTTATCAGTTCTTCGCATATTTTACTGCCCATATAAACCTGGGCCAAGGCGACCGTGCCTTTTTCCCAGCCGCCGCCTATTTCTTCCAAAGCCGGAACAATCAGCGTGTCAACAGCATGGAGAGAAGATGCCTGCAACCGCACCTTGTTAAATATTTCTTCCGCTCCTACACGATCCAGTTTCAAAATTTTATCGACAATTCTTTGAACGTCCTTGCTTTTTGATGTCATCAGTTAATTATTTACAATAAAAGATAAAATGAACGATATTTGCGAACAAAGCTGTCTGTCGCAACTCGACTGAACCGATATTTATGCAACAGTTTATATATTATCGGCACATTTTAACAGTGTCAAGTAATGAACTAATTTTACTTCTCATTTATCCTGTAAACGATTGCCATTTTGTCTCGTTTATATGCCTATGGCCCGGAACAGCCAGAATTCCTTGCCGATTATTTCCTGCAATACGGGCATCACCTTGTCCAATTGCGCATGCAGGTCGTCGTTTTGAATATCTGAAACAATCTGATGCACCAATTCAAAATGCGTCCTGTTGTTCCGATCCATTCTGACGAATTTTCCGGTATTTGTGTTGTCGAGTTTTTCTATTTCACCTAAAGCCACCTTGCTTTTTATCTTCGGTTCTCTATCATCCCGAAACAAGGAAAACTGTGTATCCTGATTGATGACGATCAGTTGGTTGAAGTTTTTGATTCTTGCCGTGAAGGATCTTGCATCAGCATGTAAAAAAGCGACTGCCGCCTTCTTGTCCTTACTCTGAATCACGACATGTTCCGGCAATTTTTTTTGCCCAAGGCGTAGATATTCCAGTTTAAATGAGTAAAACGTTTTTAAAGCGTTGAGAATCAAGGTTAATTTCCCTAAATCGTCGGTGTCGCTGATAATGGTTTTTTTGACGTACTCCGCTGTCAACTGTTTCAGTTTCTTCTTAATATCGGTTGATACTTTCTGCCGCTCAGGATCAAGCGGGGGTGGAATTTTGGGTGTAGTAGACTTAAGGTTCAGGTGTTTCCGCAATTCGTCAATTTCCAGCCGTAAACCCTGCAAAGTCTGATCGACTCGTGTTTCAAAGCTTAACACATTGTGCGGCAATGGCACTCCCTCAATTTTATACCGATAATAATCCGACGCACAATTTAATACACCGCGAATAGAATGATGACTGAGAATGGTTTTAAGCTCTTCCGCATCAAACAGGGTATCAATATCTCTATCAGCCCCGGCAAGTTTCAGGCGCATCATTTTTGTCAGCACATCCTTGTCCGGCAATTCTATGGCAATTTGATACTGGCCCATACGCTCGGTAACAGAATCGTCAAAAAATTGTTTGAAATAACGCCAGCGGTCAGGAAACAGGTTGAACAGCATCAGGCAGTTGGGTACATGAGTGAATAGCTCTTTGACCGCCTCGCCGAATCGCAGCAGCAGGGCTTGATTGTATTTCAACCCTTCTAATTGATCAAAAATGATAATCAACGGTTCATCAACAACAGACAATCTGCCAAACACCACCATAGCCTGCAAGGCGAAATCCTCTGGACTCAGATCCTCTTCCCAATTATTCAACTTGACCGCCCCCAGTTCACTTGGCAGTAAATGCTGACCGGCCAGCCAACGTCTGACCAGCTCCTTTTTGTTGCCGTCAGAATAACGACAAAATTTGATCAAGCCGGTGATGATATTGCAGGCATAGCCACTGAATCCGTAGCTTTCCTGCCACCATTGTACCGTTTGACGTTCAATATAATCCCAATTGCGTCGCTTGGCCTCGGAGCCATTCTTGCCCAATACTTTGTAGATATTTAATTTTCCCTGTGAGAGGTTCTTTAATATACTCAGCTCCTTTTTGGTTGGTTTCGTTTTAGCTTCCAAGGCGTTGATGACAATTCTGGTAAAGCTAGACCCCAAAAGATACTCCAATTGGGAATACTTAGTATCGGGAATGGGTTCAATGAACGACTCTAACATTCTACTGTAAATATGATAAAAAACAGCTTGCTCGTGGTTAGGCTGGCGGATAAAAAACAAACGGTTATTTTTTAGGGTATGCCGCGCCAGCCGCATCATCAGGTGGGTCTTGCCATTCCCCGCTTCTCCAAGGATGACCGCTCCCCGGCTCTGCTGATTGCTGTCGACCTTGATTTCATCTATCTGATTTGTTATTTGAAGAAAAGCATCATGATGGACAATATCCAAATCGACATGTTGCTGAAACGGACTGTCAACACGGGTGTTACTGAAAGGATTACTGGCGGTTATGTTGTCTTTTTTATGCATAGTTTGTTGAATCTTATGGTAAAGTTGCAGGGTGAATAAAGCGTCATACTGGGCACTGTGTGCGGCCTGGGAATTAAAGTACCGCTTTTTCACCTGGAGCTGCAAGGATTTACTGAGGTGTTCCAAAGAATAACTGGATAGACCTGAAAAACAGGCTCTGGCTGATTCATATGTGCAGATGAATTGAAAGTTTGGCCAGTCCAGATTGACCGCTGCGAAACTGTTTCGTAAGACTTTTTCATCATGTTCAGCATAATGACAGACAATCTTTTTGTTTTTGGCACAATCAGTCAGATGGCGCAACAACTCCGCTATCGGATACAAATTATGCCGCACCTCATTTCCTTCCGCAAATCCCTCAAAAAGTAATACGCCTTGTGCGTCAAGAATGGCGATTTCCGTGAGCGGGGGTCGACCTTCTGTATCAAGAACGATATAATTTGAGAGCATGAGTCACCATAAAGTTAACCAATAAACAAACGTTCCACCACCTCATGCACCGTGCGCACAGGATGGACCTGAATGCTGGCGGCTGAATCCGCCTCCAGCTGACGGCTGCTGGATTCCGGCATGAGAAAAGTTTTAAAACCGAGCCGTTGGGCCTCACGTAGCCGCATCTCCATTTGGCCGACCGCCCGGATTTCTCCGGCCAGGCCGACTTCTCCACAGACCACGGTGGTGGGCTCAACCACCTTTTCATAGAGGCTGGAGAGCAAGGCCACAATCACAGCAAGATCCAGAGCCGGTTCATCAATGCGGATACCGCCCGCAATGTTAAGAAAAATATCATGGTCAAAAAGGGTTACGCCAATCTTTTTTTCCAACACCGCCGTCAACAGGGCCAGACGTTGCGGGTCGGCACCGATTGCCGTGCGCCGGGCCGAACCGGGACTGGAAGGGCTGACCAAAGCCTGCACCTCGACAAGGATGGGTCTGGTGCCCTCCACACTGGGCATGACCACGGAACCGGGCACATTCACCGGTCGTTCAGCCAGAAAGAGAGCGGATGGATTCTCCACCTCCGCCAGACCGCTTTCCTTCATTTCAAAAACACCGATTTCATTGGTAGAACCGAAGCGGTTTTTTACCGTGCGCAAAACCCGAAACACCTGGCCGCTGTCGCCTTCAAAATAGAGTACCGTGTCCACCATGTGCTCCAGCACCCGTGGCCCGGCAATGGAACCGTCTTTGGTCACATGCCCTATCAGGATGATGGGCAGGTCGGTGCGCTTGGCCAGATTAACGAACAGGGAGGCGGATTCACGAACCTGGGTGACGGAACCGGGTGCTGATGTCACCTCTTCGCTGTACATGGTCTGGATGGAATCAATCGCCAAGAAATCGGGTTGCAGCTCCTCTGCCAGTCCGGCAATGGCCTGTACGGAATTTTCAGCGGCAAGAAAGATATGCTCGCTCCGTATGGACAGCCGTTCCGCCCGCATCCTGATTTGACCCACAGATTCTTCACCGCTGGCATAGAGCACCTTGTGTTTCTGTCCGGCCAAGGCGGCCAGTAATTGGAGAATCAGGGTGGACTTGCCAATGCCGGGATCGCCGCCGATCAGCACTATGGAACCGGGAACAATGCCGCCTCCCAAGGTTCTGTCCAGTTCACTGATACCGGTAACTAGACGTGTGGGTTTTTCTCCGGCTGTGCCGATCAGGGGAAAGACTTCAGCTATTGAACGACCGGCACGAACCTTCAGCTTTTTTCGCTCGTGCAGACTGTCCCATTCTCCGCATTCTGGGCAGCGGCCCAGCCATTTACGGCTTTCGTATTTGCATTTTTTGCAAAGGAATATTTTTTGTTCTTTTGGCGGCATGATTTTTTTTGATGAAAGATATCAAAGGAACGGGGATTCGTTCACAGGCATAAATCCTAATTTTTACTGCTAATTCGGACACCGGATAGCACAATTACAGTATTTTATATCCTTAACCGTTTTTGCATGATAATATGATTTTTATCAACTATACCTTTTTATATCATCATTATTCGGAGGAACACCATGAATAAACACACAGCTTTCATCATCACCGCCATCGGGGCGGCATCACTTCTGCCAACGGTCGGCCATGCCGATGTCTGCGGCGACGGCCTCATCCTGCCTGCCGACACTTGGGCTATGTTTTCCGCACCCTGCATTCCACCAGCGGGCAGCGAGAGCGTTAACGCCCAGTTCAATGGCGATTTGGGAGCCAGTGCCGCATACGACAGCACATGGATTATGTACAAATATGTTTCTGCCACCGATCAGTACGTGCAGCTACAGGATACCGACCATCTGGAACAGGGTGTTGGCTACTGGATTTACTCCACCAAGGCGGGCACCCTGAAGATCGACGACGGCATACACACCACCAGCGGACCTGTCTATAAGGGCGACTGCAACATTTACGGCTGGCCTGATCAGCCATGTTACAAGATTGATCTGGCTGTGCCCGCTACAACCGGTGCAACAAAATGGAACCTGGTCGGTTATCCGTTTCTGCGGGACACGGACTGGGCTGATGTGCATGTGGCTATAAGCACTAATTCTGGGGCAAATTGGACGGACGCTGGCGTACCGTTAACCGCTGACACGACCGGATATATAAGCAAGAATGGTTTTGTTTATACTGGCAGTAGTTACAACACGTTTGATGATACGACATCCCAGGAGTCTGAACGGCAGCTGAAGCCGAACAAGGCCTATTGGATTCAGTCAAAGTATGTGTCCGGCACGACGAATATCGCATTGCTCATACCTGCCCCGAAGTACAAGGTGTTTGTTACGAATGAGACTTGGACGGGCGATTTAGGGGGGTTGTCCGGGGCGGACGGCAAGTGTCAG
>CBDTVG010000040.1:0-10455 GCA_965363745.1 uncultured Candidatus Electrothrix sp.
TGTAGGCTTCCCCTCAGGAACTAACCCTACCCTACCCTGAAACGCCTTAATCCCTTCTTTGGTCTTTGTGCCGAGGTTGCCGTCAAGGTCCCCGTCGTAAAATCCCTTTTGCCGCAGCAATTCCTGAAGCTCAAATTTCTCTTCAAGGAACAGGTCTCCCGGCTTTCTAGGCCAAGCCTGCGCCATCCCCTGTTTTCCGGCCAGTCTGTCGGAAAGTAAGCTCACAGCCAGAGCGTAAAAGTCGGAATTATTATACCGCTTCAAGATAAAAAAGTTACGCATCATAAGGAATCCTGGACCGGAAGCACCGGCGAATATCTTCAGTTCCGCCCTTGCATCGATCTCCCGAAAAACCTTTCCTCCGGGCCGGATAAATCCAAGCCGTTGCCATTGCTTCAGAGTTTTCGTTTTTCCCGCATAACGAATCCCCTGCGCTGGCACCCGCACTTCATAGCCCCAAGCCGTTCCTGGCCGCCAGCCGTTTTTACTGAGCAGATTCGCCGCTGTTCCCAAAGCGTCAGGAATGGAATTCCAAATATCCCGCCGCCCGTCCTTGTCCATATCCACGCCATAGGCCAGATAGCTGGTGGGAATAAACTGGGTGTGTCCCATGGCACCGGCCCAAGAGCCATAGAGTTGCTCAAAGGAAACATCTCCATTCTGCACGATCTTTAAGGCGGCGATGAGTTGTTTTTGAGCGAATTTCCGCAAGCTGGTATCAGCATGGGCCAAGGTGGCCAAGGCCCGTGGCACATAATGCAGACGACTAGGGCGTTGAAGCACGGCTCCGTAACCGCTTTCCATCGACCAAATCGCCAGCAACACCGAGGATTCCACGCCGAAGCGGGCCTCAAGCGTGTTCAGCAATTGTCTGTACTTTTCAGCCATGACCCGGCCTTGTTCAACGGTGACAGAATTTACTCCGGTGTCTATATAATCCCAGATTTCAGTAGTGAATTCAGGCTGATAGGCTGCCTTTCTCAGTACCTCATTATCCGATGTCGTTACCCCGGAAAAGGCCTGCTCATAGATAGACCTGCTGATGCCCTGTTTCGCCGCAATGGGATAAAACGATTGCAGCCAGCCTGGGAAGGAGCTGTCCTTCTTCGCCGCCCCGGAAATCGGCAGGCTGATAACGAGCAGAAAAACGGCAACAACCACCTGTGTATACTTTTTCCAACAACCCATAATATTTCTTGATTCCTTGATTTCTTTTAGCGAATATACCCTTGTTCTTCAAGATAGAGAAAGATCTCCTGAACCGATTCAGCCGGTGTCATTTTTGAAGTGTCAATCACTATTTCGGGATTGCTGGGCGAAATATAGGGATCTGAAATACCTGTGACTCCCTTAACCAGCCCGGCCCGCGCCTTTTCATACAACCCTTTACGATCACGCTGTTCACATACCTCAAGCGGAGTGGCGATATGGATCTCAATATAGCCGCCGTAGCGACTTATCAACTTCCTGTTTTCTTGACGACTTTCTTCATAGGGAGCAATAGGGGCACAGAGGGCGATACCGCCATTTTTCGTGATCTCACTGGCGACAAAGCCGATGCGGGTAACATTGAGGTTGCGGTGTTCCTTGGAAAAGGTCAGCTCTGAGGAGAGGTTATTGCGGACAATATCGCCGTCCAGCAGGGTGACCGGTCGATCACGCATCTCCATAAAGCGAACCATCAACACCTTAGCAACAGTAGACTTGCCGGAACCGGACAAGCCGGTTAAAAAAACCGTGAACCCCTGTTTGGAACGGGGCGGAAAGGAACGACGCAACTCCGCCACGACATCAGGAAAGGAGAACCATTCAGGAATATCAAGACCTAACTCCAGTCGCCGCCGCAACTCTTTTGAGGTAATGTCTTTGACCTTTTCGTCAGGCACGTCCGTAAGATAGACATAGCTGGCCCGCTCTTCAGCATAGCCCATTGATTGCTCAGGAACCATCTCGATGCCGGTTTCTTCGGCCAGCGAAGCCACCAGCTGTTGCCCCTCACCCAAGGGATAAAACGGCTCGCTATCAGTGCCCGCAAAGGGATCACCATGATCCGCAGCCACCATAAAATGGCTGCAACCGTAATTCTTATGAATTAAGGCGTGCCAGAGGGCTTCTCGCGCTCCGGCATGACGTTCGGCCAAAGGAGTAATGCCGAGCTGGATCATATTTCCGGGGAAATGGCGGACAAACTCTTGATAGCAATGCACATGGGTATAATGCTCCATGTTGCCGGGGTGTTCCAAGCCGACAACCGGTTGCAGAAAAATAGAACTTCCCACCTCCCGCGCTGCTGCCAAGACCATTTCCCGATGCGCACAGTGCAGGTATTCTCTAGTATGAAAGCCGAGTACCTTGCGCCAGCCGTATTGGATAAAACGCCGATTGGTTTCAGTGGGTGTCAGGCGGAGATCACAGAAATCATAATGTATAGGCAGGGTGACCCCTTCCAGGGTTCCGCCGATATACCAGTCTTTGACTTCGGTAAACAACGTTTGCACACCGGGATGCAAATCATCAGCAACGGTTCCGTAAACGGCCTCAGCCTCTGTTTTCTTATTTGGTTGCCAAATATCGCCCACTGTGAGCACCGCCAGCAGGAACCCTTCCTCATCATTAAGCCCTATCCGCTGACCGGACTGCAAAGAAGCGGCAAAGGTCTCATCCACATCCAGGCAGACCGGGAGCGGCCAGACAGAACCGTCAGCCAAGCGCATGTCACGCAGCACAGATTCATAATCATCACGGCCAAGAAAACCGGCTAAGGGATAAAAAGCCCGATTCAGCAAGGACTCCAAATCATAAAGCTGCCGCCGGTTGAGATCCAGCGAGGGCAGGCGCACCGCCTCGGCCCGCAGTTGTTCGGCCCGGCAGAAATGAACAATCAGGCTTTCGGAATAGGATAACAGCGAAGGAGAATGTATTTTCATGGAATCAAATAAATAATGGTTAGTTCTAAATACGGCAGGCCCAAAAGACGGGTAAACAGCCGTCCATCAGAACGTACAACGTACAGGCGGTAAAGAAAAGCTACAATACAGGAAACAAATCCACGGCGAAACAAAATAATTGAAGCAATTTTATTGCACCGCAAGAAAATTTCACAATCAAACGGTCAACTCAACAAAACTCGCCTGATTTTTATTGACTTACTAAAACAACAGAGCATATAATTACCCTTTGAAAGGGTGGCGGCGAAGTTTGCATGAGCGAGTTCCGTATCCTAAAAAAATCCCCAAAAATTCCAACACAAGGCATGCATCATGAAAACATTGTACCTGACCCTGTTCTTTGTCCTTTTTCTGACGACTGCGGCATTTTCAGCCGTCAACATTAATACTGCCACTCAGGCGGAGTTGAGCTCATTGATCGGAATAGGGCCGGTTAAAGCTGAAGCGATTATCCAACATCGGCATGAGAAAGGTCGTTTTAAGGATATTAACGATCTAAAAAACGTCAACGGAATCGGGGAAAAAATCCTAGAAAAAAACAAAGGAGAGATCACTGTCGGCGGAACAAGCAAGACAAGCAAAACAACGGTTCAAAAGAAGGTTGAAAAGACAACCGAAAAAAAAGCCGAAACCAAGCCAACAGCGAACAAAAAAACTGAAACTGCGACTTCTTCCAAAAAATAAACCGAGTGTTTTGAGAGGGGAGTAATCAAAAAGAAGGAGTGCTATTGCTCTGTTGAATGCGGATAACGCCTCGTTGATTATCCGCATCAATAATAATGATGTCCGTGAAATGATTTCTCAGCCCACCAACCAGACCGCCATATTTTGGGCATTCTGGGTTGTCCGGTCGGAAACCCCGCCGAGAAGACCTTTGTCCACTCGGCCTCTGCGGCCAAGCACAAGAGTCCCACATTGATGTCTCTTTGCTTGGCGGAGCAGGTCATGGCTGGGATGGATACCTCGGCGTGGAGGAAGCTGGACAATTCGTTCTTCGGGGAAGCCGTTTTCGATCAGTATCTGGCTATGCGCTTTGTAGAGGCATGTCTCTGGATCGAGGTGGTCATCACACCATCTCTCTCCCCAACGACTGTGAAACTCTTCTGTCTCAGCAGGTGGTGTTGATCCGAACGCAGCGAGGGAATGGTAGATATAGACCTCAGCCTTCGGGTTGGCTTGCAGGATAAAGGCCAAATGATCCGCTGCCATAAGCGAGTGAGTACACGTATGAACAGCGAGAAGAAAGCGGGTGGAGGTGACATTGCCGTCAATAATCCAAATAGGAACTTCATGACATTTTCTCACCAAATCAGCGGATACGCTCCCTAATAACATCTCGCCGACCCTTCCTACTCCTCTTCTGCCGATCAGCAGACCGTCATAAAGGTTTCTTTCAGCAAAATGATAGATGGAATTGGTAATTCCTTCATTTGATCCGTGGACAAAGGTAGTTATCTTGTCCTCGGGAAAGCCGTTACGCACAAGACGAGCTTTGGCATCTTTCAGGTATCTTGTCGCCTTTGCCTTACGTTGGAGCACAACAGTGCTTTCAGTCCGTTGGGCATCTACATCCGCCATCCAGCTTTGGTCGCCGCTGCTGGTTGAAACCGCAGCAAGCAGATCAGCACTGAAATTTTGATCATGTCGAAAAAGGCGTATCAGATAATCTAAACTGTTTGAGCTATATACCGATCCGTCTACCGCTACCAGAATTTTTTTTTTCATACGTTTCTCCCTACTGAGATAAAAACAATCTAATATCGTTATAATGTTACGACATGAAAACCAAAAGGAAAAGAAAAAACAGCGGAGGAATTGTCCCGCACAGCGATTTTTTGTCGCTGCCCGATTTCCAGAGCAGACAACCTACTTTTTTTCACATGAAAAAATACCGTAACAACAGTGGGAAAAATATTTATTTGAATAATATCCTCTGAAAGAGGAGGCACCTTATGCATTTTCTTATTGACAGATCATCCTGGAAATGATATCGTCTGGGCGTTTCAATTTTCAATGAGCGGGAATAACTCAGTGGTAGAGTGCAACCTTGCCAAGGTTGACGTCGCGAGTTCGAATCTCGTTTCCCGCTCCATTAAAACAACTCAAGGTTCGAACCAATATTAATGTTCGAACCTTTTTTTATTACACATTGGGGCGCATGCATGAAAACGTATTACACGCCGGTGAATGAAATTGACCGTAAGTGGCTTGTGGTTGATGCCGACGGCAAAGTTCTTGGCCGTATCGCTACTGAGATTGCCCGCCGACTGCGTGGCAAGCACAAGCCGACATTTTGTAACTTTCAGGACAACGGTGATTTTATTATTGTTGTCAACGCTGATCGTGTTCACCTGACTGGAAATAAATGGGATGATAAAAAATATTATCGTCACACTGGTTTTACAGGTGGAATCAAAAGTCAGACCGCCAAGGAAGTCCGTGAGAAATCTCCTGAGGATCTGATCATTATGGCGGTGAAAGGCATGCTTCCCAAAAATAAGCTTGGTCGAGATCAACTTAAAAAGCTGAAAGTGTATGCCGGTGCCGTCCATCCCCACGAGGCTCAACAGCCTGAAATTATCGACATATAACGGAGCTTATAATGGCACAGGAACAAACATACGCAACCGGCAAACGAAAGAATGCTATCGCTAGAGTATGGATTACTCCCGGCAGTGGAAATGTGGTTGTGAATAAACAATCCACAGATAACTATTTTGGCAATATCTTTTTTGAACAAAAAGTCGATAAGCCCTTTGTGGTTACTGAAACAGTAGAAAAATTTGATGTTAAAGCCACTGTAAAGGGCGGCGGTAAATGCGCTCAGGTTGACGCATTAGTACACGGTATCTCTAAAGCTCTACAGGAAGTGAATCCTGAATTGCGTGATTCCTTGAAAAAAGCGGGTCTTTTAACCCGTGACTCCCGCATCAAAGAACGTAAAAAATATGGTCTGCGTGGTGCCCGCGCCCGCTTCCAGTTCTCCAAACGTTAATTACGTCGGAGAGTTGCCGTACAGCCTTTTTTATCTCTCGTCGCTTAGGGGAATAACGATTCAATTCGTTATTCCCTTTTTTATTTTTTTATGTGCGGAAATCGCTTAAACTTCCTCCATTATTTTTAATCTATACAAAATGATGGGGAAAAAGAAAATTCGACATAAGTTAAAAAAACGGGTCAGCAGAGAAAATCTCTTTTGACCCGTTTTTTTTTGTAGTAAGATATCAAATGCTGACAAAATAAAGGATTCTTCAAAAAACTCAAAAAACAATGAACACGGTACAGTATGTAATCCAAGATGCGCATTAATCTCCGGCACAATACAAAATGCGGATCAGTAAATGAAATAGATTTTTTGAAAAAATTGTTATGTCGCAGGGTTAAAAACAGAATTATGCTTCGGCGGTCGCATCAAGCATACTCTGAAAAATACATTTGTTAATCATCTCAGTGGGCGGGAGTCCCCTTCCGAAAAATTATGGTCAAAAAAACAGTACCCACAAAAGCATCCCTGAAACGAACTGTAAAAGATCAGTCCGGAGCCGGTCAGCTCAAAATCGGCGAACTGTTACAAAAGGCCGGTTACATTACCGCAGCTGAGTTCAACAACGCCAAGGCGATCAATAAAAAATCTGGAGACAGGTTAGGCAAGATCCTGCTTGAAAACGGGACCATTGAAGCTGACACCATCCCCAATTTTCTGAGCAGGCAGCATAATTATGGCTTAGTCAATATCGCCGAGGAACCTCCGGGACAGGCGGCCATAGATCTGGTTCCCTATGAAACAGCGAAAAAATATTTAGCCTTTCCTCTCAGGATCGCTGGCGACACCTTGCAGATCACCATGGCCGAGCCGACAGACTCCCTTGAGGTGGAGGAGCTGCAAAATGTTGTCAATATGGGGTTGGATGTCTGTGTATCCACGGCCAAAGATATTATAGATGCCTATCGCACCTATTACAAAATTGACGACGAAGAGTACAAGACTTTTTTTCGTGAAGATGATGAACAGGATGACCACCTCGAGCAGGTAGAGGACTGGGGGGCTCTGGTTTCCGACGTTGCCGACGAGTTTGAGATTGAAGACACCAGTGCCCAAGATGAAGAAAGTTTCAACCAGTTTTCAGCCAATGACGCTCCGATTATTAAATTGGTGAACGGCATTCTGGTTAAGGCCGTACAGGACGGGGTTAGTGATATTCACATAGAACCCTTTGAAAAAACGATGCAGGTTCGCTACCGCAAGGACGGTTCCCTGTTTAAGTCCATGAACCTGCCCCTGACCATTAAAAACGCCCTGATCGCCCGCATGAAAATCCTCGCCGATCTAAATATCACCGAGCGAAGGATTCCTCAGGATGGACGTATCAGTATCCGATTAGGCCGCAACAAGGCGGTTGACTTTCGAGTATCCACCCTGCCTCTGCTCCACGGAGAGGGCATTGTTCTTCGTATTCTGGACAAAGGCTCGCTGAACGTCAATCTGACCAAACTTGGTTTTGAGGTGGAAACCTTTGAAACCCTGAAACGCTGTCTCGCCAGCCCTCAGGGCCTATTACTGGTTACCGGCCCCACCGGTTCCGGTAAAACAGTTACGCTTTACTCCGCTCTCAACTCCCTGAACAGCGAAGATATAAAAATCCTGACTGCTGAAGATCCGGTGGAGTTCGACTTCAAGGGAATCAATCAGGTCAACGTCAACGTTGAAGTCGGCATGACCTTTCCGGCCGCGCTTAAGGCCTTTCTTCGTCAGGATCCTGACATCATCATGGTCGGTGAGATTCGTGATATCAGCACAGCGGAAATCGCTATGAAAGCCGCTATGACGGGCCATTTGGTCTTCAGCACCCTGCATACCAACGATGCTGTGGCGACCGTCAGCCGTATGGTGGACATCGGTATTCCTCCCTATATTCTGGCTGGTTCCTTGACCATGGTTCTGGCCCAGCGACTGGGCAGAAGATTGTGCGCCAAGTGCAAGCAGCCGATCACCTTGGAGAGAAAAAAATTACTCAGCATCGGCTACACGGAAGAGGATATTGACGAGAAAGGATTTCAGCTCTACGGGGCCAAAGGTTGTGCTATCTGTAATGGACTCGGCTATAAGGGCCGGGTTGGTTTTTTTGAACTGCTGGAAGTAACAGATGAAGTCGCCCAGGCAATCCAAGCCGAGGTGGCGGAAGAACAGCTGCGCAAGGTTGCGGTTCAGTCAGGCATGTACACATTACGCCAGGCCGGTCTGCGGAAAGCTAAAGAGGGTGTCACCAGCGTGGACGAGGTGTTGCGCCGGACCGTCGCCCATGAGGACACCCTGCCTGCCTATCTGGTCAATCCTGATGTGGAGGAATATGAGGACGGTGATATCATCATCCAGGAAGGCAATAAGGAGGATAGAAATTTTTACAAGCTCATTAGGGGTAAGGTCGGCGTAATGAAACAAGGTAAAAAAATTGCCGAAATAACCGAGCCGGGAGAATATTTCGGTGAAATGGCCTGTATTCTGGAAGAGCCGAGATACGCTTCCATTATCTCTCTTGGACGTTGCAAAATCAAACGCTATCCAGGTGATAAACTGGGTGAGCTTATTGAAAAATATCCCGATATTTCCAGACATCTTTTTAAAACTATGGCCAAGAGATTGCGCAAAACCGACAATATCGTTATCCAGCTGGCTGGTGCCAGAGGAGCAAAACCACCAGGGCCTCGACCGCGATGAACAAAATATCAGCCTATATCATAGCGTGGAACGAAGCTGAAAAAATCCGTTCGGCCATCAACTCGGTACTGTGGGCTGATGAAATCATTCTGGCGGATTCGTACAGCGAGGATGATACCGCATCTATTGCTACTGCCCTAGGGGCCAAGGTCGTGCAAATAAAATTTCAGGGTTTCGGTGATTTGAGAAATCAGGCCATGGCCGCCTGCTCCCATGACTGGATTTTTTCTCTTGATGCCGATGAACGTTGCACCCCAGAGGCCAGAGACGAAATTTTAGCTACTATTGAACTCGCTGATGCCGCTGATGCCTACTATATTCCCCGGCGTAATTTTTTTATGGGCCGTTGGATTAAACACTCTGGATTTTATCCTGATTACCGCCAGCCTCAGTTGTTCAAAAAAGGGGTACTGGAGTTCAAGACCGATGACCCGGTGCATGAGGAGTATGCAATCCGCACAGCGAAGCCGGTCGGTTATCTCAGGAATTCTATCTGGCAGTTTCCCTATAAGAATTTAGCGGAAGTGGCTCATAAGGCGAATCGATACTCCACCTTGGGAGCTGAAAAACTCCGGCACCGAGGACGCAAAGGCGGAATGTTCACCGCTCTCAGCCGAGGGCTGTGGTCTTTTTTTCATATGTATATCCTAAAAAAAGGCATCCTCGACGGCTGGCCCGGACTGGTCATCGCAATTGGAAATTTTGAAGGGACTTGGTATAAATACGCAAAACTTCATGAGCTGGAGGAAAACTGGCGGGTTCCTGATTCACCGCCTTTGAAAAAATCGTAAGCCGGAAAGAATCTACAGCAAATATTTGCTCACTCCTTTTTCGCACCATATGCATTTTTTCTCAATCGTCTCCCGGAGCAACTGATCATTTTTCGCTAAATGACCGCGATCATTTAGCGGGTGATATAAATGATATGCCAAGGCGTTGAATTTGACGTTTCTACGCATCAGACCATAGTTCAACAGCCGGGCCGTAAACTCGGAGTCCTCTCTGCCCCAGCCGACAAAATCTTCGTTAAAGCCGTTGATCGCAATGGCATCATTCCGCCAAAAGGCGAAATTACAGGTTCTGATCCCGCTCATCCCTTTGTTTTTAAACGAGACTAGACGGGAAAGCAAAGCCGAGCGCAAACAGTTTTTTCTATTTTCAACACCCTTTTTACAAATCGTCTCCGGCATTTTCTTAGTGCGCAAAACCTCTCTCGACAGATCTTCCTTGAGTAGCACTCTGGTTCCTTGAACAAAACAGCCTGTCTGGGCGAAACGAGCATGGTCGGCAATAAAATTTTTTTCTAAAATAATATCACCATCAATCAAAACAATATAATCACCGTTGGTTTTGGCAAGCGCCTTATTTCTGCTTGTTGACAGCCTGAATCCTTGATCTTCCTGCCAAGAATGAACCACTGGAATTTCGGCTGCGGCGGCGATCCGGTTGATCATTTTAGCTGTATCTTGACCTGAGCCGTCATCGGCAATCACGATCTCAATCGGTTTTTTTTTCTGTTGCAAAGCACTTTTCAGAGAAAGCCCTAGAGCCTCTTTCCAGTTGTAGGTGGTAATAATCAAGCTGATTTTCATAAATCATCTTTCCTTTGCAAAAGCTCTAGCGCAGAAGCATATACCATATTTACGGAAATACCCCGCATGCAGCTGAGATGTGTACAGGTGCGTTTTCTGCATTCAAGACAGTCAAGATTTTTTGCCCGGACAATACAATGCTCCAAGCCGTCCAAACGATACGGTCCCACCCTAACGGGATGCGTAGGGCCGAATAAAG
>CBDTVG010000041.1:0-10455 GCA_965363745.1 uncultured Candidatus Electrothrix sp.
TGCCTTCTTTGCGGGCTAGCAGACGGGCGGTGCGAAAAGCATCTTCATCAGCGACGTTGACAATCTCGTGCGGTAAAGACTTATCAAAAATTTCAGGCCGATAAGACTCTTTCATATTCTTCAGTCCCTGAATCTTATGCCCGTAATAAGGTTCCACAGCGATAACCCGCACCGAGGGATGATGCTCCCGGAACCAGACGGACAGGCCCATCGCCGTGCCGGAAGTGCCCAAAGTGGTGATGACATCCGTGACTTTACCGTCAGTCTGCCGCCAAATTTCCGGCCCGGTACTTTTGCAATGAGCCTGCCAGTTAGCCGGATTATTGAATTGATCGGTGAGGAAATAACGTTCAGGGTGTTCACGGGCGATGGCATAGGCCTTCTCAATCGCACCGTCTGTGGATCTCTTTGCAGGGGTGAGAAGGATCTCCGCACCGTAGGCCAGCATGATCTGCCGTCGTTCTATACTGGCTGATTCCGGCATAATCAATCGACAACGATATCCCTTGGCCGCGCAGACCATAGCTAGCCCAATGCCGGTGTTGCCACTGGTGGCCTCAAGGACAATCTTATCCGGGGTTAGCTCTCCGCTTTGTTCACCGACCTCAATCATATTCAGGGCGGGTCTGTCCTTGACTGATCCTCCGGGATTCATGCTTTCAAGCTTGGCATGAATTTTGCCCGCGCCGGAAGTGCTCATGCTTTGCAAAAAAACAATCGGGGTGTCGCCGATCAGGTCAAGAAGATTCATGGGGCCTTTTTTATAAAATGATAATGAGTTAAGACTTCTTACAGAGTTTTTTTGTTTTCCACTGTTTCAGGCTCGAATTCAGACTTGAATAACTTCGAGAAAGGCTTCAGATTTCGGCCCACAGCCGCCAACATTCGATGCTTGGCCTGCTGATAGCCGACCAAGGCCTGCACCAAACCCCCGTAAGTGGCTGTCAGATCCCGCTGCGCCTCATTGAGCCGTACTAAAGAGGCGAATCCCGCCTCGTATTCATCTTGCGCCTGCGTTCTATTTTTTTCCACCAAATCGACGGTTTTTCGTTGAAGGCTCACCTGTTTGCGGGCTGCGGCAAGTTGAGCTATATCCTGTCGGACTTCCGCCGCAATATTGTTGCGCAACTGAGCATGACTATGGACCGCCTCCCTTTTCGCCTGCCGGGCCTCAAGAACAGCCGCATCAACAGCCCCCCCGGAATATAGATTCCAGCTGGCGCTCAAGGCGATTGAACCGTTGAAATCCTCCTCCGTGGGAATCAGTCCATCCTGATTATTGCCCCCTACCTGCCCGATGAGCCGCACCTTGGGCCAGTCACCCGATTTTGCCTGATCGGTGGCAGCCTCCGCCGTCTTTATCCGCATGGCTAAGGTCTTGAGATCAGGGCGGGCCAGCAACGCCTCCTGAATCAACACATTTGCGTCCTTCATCAGATCATCAGCAGAAATATCGCAATTTCGGTCAAGTTCAGCGAGCCGAACCGAATCAGGCAGCACGGATCCCGGAACACCTAAGAGAGCGGCAAGGCCGTATAGGGCGGCCTCAAATCCCTGTTCATTGATAATGATACTGTTTTTTGCGGAATTGAGCTGCACCTTGATATTCAGCACGTCGCCCGATGAACCGCTTCCCGCCTCCAAACGACTTTTAGCGTCTTTTAACTGTTTTTTGTAAAATTTTTCATTGGATTCGGCGATTTTAATAGAAGTTTTAGCTAGCTGGGCGTTAAAAAAAGCGTCAGCGACTGCGGAAATCAACAGACGCTGGGTATTATTTCGATCAGCGGCGAAAGATCGCACCCCGTATTTCGCCTGTTCCTGCTGAAATTTTCGTGAATACCCATCAAACATCAGCCAAGATGCCTGCAAAGATAAAGAACCTGTTTCATAATTTTGATCCGCACCCGGATCCGACATTGAGGTGAAGGCAAAATTTTTGTCGGAATATCTGGCAAACCCGGTTGAGCCGCTAGCATCTACACTGGGCATATCAGCGGCCATAGCCTGCTGCACCCTGGCCTTGGCCTGTTCTAAGCGAGCTTGAGCCGCACTGATTCCTGGATTATCTTTCAGGGCGATCCGTTGCGCTGTTTTTAAGTCCAGCACCTTGACAGCGGAGATATCAGGGGCAGGGGACACCGATTCCTCTCCCTGCGCTGCTGTGAACGGCAGACAGAGAATACATAGTGCGAATATAATGGGTTTCATAATGCATCCTTTTGAAGTCATAAACATAAATAAATCCACAGGCCGTCTTGCATGGCGGCTAAACAATTATTCGTCTGAAGATCCATCCTAATATTCTAATCCTATTGGAACATTGTCATAAATATTTTGCAAAATGTTTCTTCATACTGACTGAAACTCAGTGCGGATAAAATTCGGAACAGCCTTTACAAAACAGGTTCGGTATAATTATATAAAGAATGATATCTTGCCAAAAATAGAGCGCACGGCTATGTTTACAGCCTTATTTCAATAATATATTATCCTGTTTGATCCTTTTAAAAAAAACAGCGGTAATCGCATAACAAATAATGGACCTTTTGTTTTTCAGAGCACCTTTTTTTTCCCGCTGGCCGGGCTGTCGTTATGTGCTTTTTGCGCTGATAATGATACCGTCTTTCTTTTTTCTGTCACCAGCCTCGTTTTGTCAAGCCCTTCCTTTGACCGTTGTTGTGCAAGGTGTTGACGGCGATCTGCATAAAAATATTATGGCCAGTCTGAAAATAGCCTTGCAAGGGGATAATCCTGAACTCACCTCAAGGTATATCCGCAAACTGCATAAGAGTGCGCCTAAACAGATAGCCAAGGCCTTGGTTCCTTTCGGCTATTATTCAGTAGAGGTCAAAGAGGGAGGCTCGCTGAAAAAAAACGACACCGGTTGGCATGTTGTATATGAGGTGGACCCGGGACCGCCTGTTTTTGTTGATTTTTTGAATATAGAGATTACGGGGCCCGGCCAGGATCAGGAAATTTTGCAGGGGCTTGCGAAAACATTTCCCCTTCAGGTCGGAGATCAGCTCAATGACAGTTTATACGAGTCCGGCAAAAAAAGCATCTTGGCCTTGGCTCTGCATAGCGGCTATATCAAAGCTCGTTTTACGGAAAACAAGGTTACTGTTCAGCGGAAAAAAAAGCTGGCAAAAATACGACTCTCTTTAGAATCCGGCTCGTTATTTTTCTTCGGGGAGACCACCAGCGATCAGGATATCATTGTCCCGGAAATGTTGGACCGGTATATCCCCTATCGATCCGGAGATATTTATTCCCTTAAGTCCCTGAGTCAGTTCCAGTCAAATCTCTATGCCACTGGCTATTTCAGTCAGGTGTCGCTGGAGCCGAAATTACCCGAACTGGAAGATGAAGAGTATATAATACCGGTTGAGGTCAGTCTGCTTCCTAATAAAAAAAATCGTTACAGTTTTGGTGTCGGCTATGGAACCGATACCGGAGCGCGAGGCGATATCGGCTGGAAGAATCGCATTATCAACCGGCACGGCCACAAGCCTTCCTTTGATATCAAGTTGGCCGAGAGGGGAAGCCGTGCTGAGGCCGACTATGAGATTCCGGTTTTTGATCTACGTTATGATGCCGTGGATTTAGGAGTTCTCTTTTTTGACGAAACTTGGGAAGATACTAAAATTAAGCAATTTTCTCTCAGCACTTCAGCCAACCACAATGCGCCGAAAACACAATTCGGTGTCGGCTTGGAGTATCGGTATGAGGATTACACCGTCGGAGCCACCAGCGGCATTGCCAAGCTCTTGATTCCCAGCGGCTTTTTGACGATGATTATGGCTGACGACAGAATTAAAACGGAAAACGGTTTCCGGATAAGCGCCAGCCTGAAAGGCGCGAACACCGGATTGTTTTCCAACACCAGTTTTTTGCAGGTTTTGGTCAGCGGCAAAGCAATCCTGACTCCTTGGGAAAAATGGCGTCTTATCGGTCGATTATCCATCGGTGCCACCACTATGGACTCCATTGAGGAACTTCCGCCCTCTCTTCGTTTTTATGCGGGCGGTGATCAGTCCGTCCGTGGCTATGGGTATAAGGAACTTGGATCTGAGGATGCCTCAGGAAAAGTTGTCGGCGGTCAATATCTTACTGAAACCAGTATTGAACTTGAGCGCAAACTGTCCGATACATGGAGTGCGGCTGTTTTTTATGATCTCGGCAATGCCTATGACGATATTAAGGCCGACCTCAAAGCGGGTGCGGGTTTTGGCGCGCGCATGAATCTGCCTTTCGGGCAGGTGCGCTTGGATGTGGCCTGTGCGCTCTCTGATGGGGATTATCCTGTGCGCATTCATTTGACCATAGGGGCGGATTTGTAGGCGGAATGGATTTTTTCACGCTTTATTCATGCCGTATTTGAAAAACATAAATATAAACAAAACGTTGACTGACGCATCAGCGCATTGACTGATAAATGACAACCGATAAAAACGCAACAACCACGACAATGGCACCCGCTCGTTTACGCCCTTTACGAAAATGGTTGCTCATTCTTTTTTTTTCCGTCCTACTTCTGATTATAGCGCTCACCCTTGTTCTTACCACGGAAACCGGCCTGCAACTCCTGTTGCGCTCCGCTGACCGCCTCAGCGGTTCCGTTTTTTCCGTGGAACAGATTGAGGGCCGCCTGCTTGACAGCTGGCGTGTAGGCAAGGTGCAGGTACATATTCAAGACGTGGTTGATGTTACTGTAGATGAATTACACTTCAGTTGGGATCCCAAAAAGCTGATCAAAAAAAAGTTGCTTCTGCATCGCATCACGGCGCAAGGACTGACAGTCCGCCTGTTTGCAAACAACAGAAACGATAAAAAACGGGAAAAAGACGCTCCGGTTGTCCTGCCAAAAATTAAACTCCCTTTTGACCTGCACATAGAAGATCTGCGACTCCGTGACGGTACAATTTATTTTTCCGAAAACGCGGGCCCATTTATCATCAACGAATGCCGTCTTCAGGCCTTCAGCCAAAATAGCCAAAATAAGCAGGTAACTCACGTTACCATTCAACAGATCAAATTAGATATCCCGCAATATAGTGCTGATCTTCAAGGAAAAATCGACTTCCAAGATGCCTGGCCCTTGGAACTCCGGGGTGGCTGGCGGGTGGCGGATCCCGGTGTCAATGATCTCAACGGCTCATTGGAAGCGAAGGGAGACCTGAACAGCCTTGCAATTGCCCTCGCTCTTGTCACACCGGCTGAGGTCACCCTGCAAGGACAAATAACGGACATTCTCAACGGATTGCGCTGGCGGGTCACCGGACAAACCGGTCATTTTCATTTAAACGATATCAAGGTGGACGTGCCGGTCGACGGAACTTTGACCATCTTGGAAGCTTCCGGTACCGCAGGAAGTTACAGAGGAACCCTGGCCGCTGATATCCATTACCAGGGGTATCCGAAAATTCGGGCGGAGACCACATTCGCCGCTGAGGATTATTCGGGTTTGACGATTGACCATCTCTCTGTGTTTCATGATGCGACCGCATTGACTGTCAGAGGGAAGATGAACTGGTCCGGCGGTTTTTCCTGGCAGGCGGAATTGGAAGGAAAACAGGTCGATCCCTCTCTGTTTGCCGAGAAATGGTCGGGGAAAATCAACGGATTGATTCGTAGTAAAGGCGAACTGACGGCTTCCGGCAAATCCATGGAACTCAGCATTGACAGATTGCAAGGGACGCTATCCGGTTTTCCTCTTGAGGCCGGAGGTGGTTTGGAACTTGATCAGCACGGCGTAAACCTCAACAATCTCCATCTTCAAACCGGTTCCAATCAGGTGGAAATTAACGGACGGCTGGCGGCGGATAATTCGCTTGATCTCAAGGTGCGGGCGACAACCGAGGATCTGTCAACGCTTATGCCGGAATATCACGGTTCCATTCAACTACAGGGAACCGCGACCGGCAGCCCGGAGAATCCTGGTATCAAGGCCACCTTGAAAGGATCTGATATTCTCATACAAGGTTACGCTCTGCGCAACCTGCTGGCTGAACTCAACGCCGACCTGATCATGGAAGGGAAGGACAGCGGCATGACCATCAACAACCTTCGCCTGTTGCTTGATAAAACGGCGGCCATTACCGCTACCGGGCAAATCGGCTGGGCAAATGGCCTATCTTGGCGGACTGAAGTGACAGGAGAACATCTTGACCCGTCCCTGTTTTTGCCTGAATGGCCGGGGAAAATCACGACAAAACTCCAGAGTCAGGGAAATAAAAATGCGGACAAGTGGGTCGCTTCTGTCCAGCTTGATAGTTTGGAGGGAGAGCTGCGGGGCTATCCTCTGAGCGGAGACGGTAAAGCCGCAATTGAAGGCAGGGAAATACAGATTGAGCAACTACGCCTGCAATCCGGTTCCACCAGTATTCAGCTAGATGGTCGGACTGATGCGGCCAATAATGTGAACCTCACTGTGCTGGCCGACTCGGATGACCTGCGAACCCTTGTCCCCGGATACAGCGGTGCCTTCCAGTTACGGGCGACAGCGAACGGGAACCGGGACACCCCGCATCTGCGCCTCGCTCTCAGCGGTTCAAAGCTGGCCTCTCAGGATTATAAAGAATATGCCTTGCAGGCTCTTCAAGCTGACGTGGATGCGGACTTGATTCTACAAGGAAAAAACAGCGGCGTAACAGTCACTGATCTCCGTCTTCTCCTTGATAACAAATCATCCATTATCGCGACCGGTCAGGTCGGTTGGGCGGACGGCCTATCCTGGAAGGCGGATTTGAGCGGTGAACATCTTGACCCGTCCCTGTTTTTGCCGGAATGGCCTGGAAATATCACGACAAAATTCCAGAGTCAGGGAAATAAAACTGCGGACAAGTGGGTCGCCTCTATCCTGCTTGATAGTTTGGTGGGAGAGCTGCGGGGATATCCCCTGAGCGGAGACGGCAAAGCCGCGATTGACGGCAGGGCTGTACAGATTGAGCAACTGCGCTTGCAATCGGGTTCCACCAGTATTCAGCTGGACGGTTGGACGGATGCGGACAATAATGTGAACCTCACCGTGCTGGCCGACTCGGATGACCTGCGAACCCTCGCGCCCGGATACAGCGGTGCTTTTCATTTGCGGGCGACAGCGAACGGCAACCGGGACAATCCTCACCTGCAACTCGCTCTCAGCGGTTCAAAGCTGGCCTCTGAGGAGCATAAGGAATATGTTTTGCGGGATCTTCAGGCCGACGTGAACGCGGACTTGAATCTACAGGGAAAAGACAGCGGTGTAACAGTCACGGATCTCCGTCTTCTCTTTGATAACAAATCATCCATTATTGCGACCGGTCAGGTCGGCTGGGCTGACGGCCTGTCCTGGAAGGCAGATCTGAGCGGCGAGCAGCTTGATCCTTCTCTGTTCGTCCCGGAATGGCCGGGAAATATCAGCACCAAATTGCGAAGCCAAGGAAAAATGGTGGCAGATAAGCTGGTCACCTCTGTTCAGCTTGACCATTTAGACGGGAAACTGCGGGGCTATCCTCTGAGCGGAAACGGTAAAGCCGTGATTGACGGTAAGGCTGTACAAATTGATCAACTGCGTCTGCGCTCAGGTTCCAGTCGTATTCAGCTGGATGGTCGGGCGGATCTGGAAAAGCAACTTGATCTCAATTTTCAGGTCAGAGCCGATGATCTAGCCACTCTTTTGCCGGACTCTAGCGGAAAATTTCAGTTGACGGGAACCGTGAGCGGCTCCCCGCAACAACCTGATGTCTCTCTGAGCGTCAGCGGTTCCGGGTTCAAGATGAAAGAGTATCAGGTGGATAGTCTGACCGGAGAGGTCAAGGCCGACCTGTCTGCGGGCGGTATAATTGATGCGGAAATCAAGGCTTCGAAAATTCGAGTGAAAGAGGAAAAAATTAACACCGTGGTCTTGCGGGTCAAAGGAAGCCCAGAACAACATAAACTTGATTTTTCCGCTGTCAGCGAATCCGGCGAAATTCGTCAGGTACGGCTTGCCGCCGCCGGTGGAATCAAAAAACAACAGTGGCGGGGAAAGCTGACACAACTGCAAGCCTTGAGTGAGCAATTCGGCGAATGGACAACAAAAAAGCCAGCAGCTCTGCTTTTGTCAAACACACAGTGCTCAATATCCGACTTTAATTTTGCGCATGAGCGACTCAACATAGCTTTAAACGGACAATGGGAGAAACAGGAGGGCTGGCGGCTGGATGGCAAGGTGGATAATTTCGCTCTCAGCCTGCTGCAAGACTGGAATGTACCTGTCCCGGATATCCAGGGCGTTCTGACAGCATCTCTGGAAGCACAAGGACGTGGAACGATCCCGGAACAGGCCGACTTTACAGTATCACTTCCTGATTTCGCCCTGACCGCTAAAGATTACGATGCAATCGAAGATGGAGAAGAAAAAAAGACAAAAACTTGGCATTGGAAAAACAATCAGATCAAAGCCAAACTCAGCAAGAATACAGCTCACATAGAGGCGCAGACCCTGTTTCAGGACGGCAGTGATGCCAAGCTGGATCTCACTGTGGAAAATTGCAATGATTTCAGTAAACCGGAAAAGATGCCCCTGTCTGGAAAATTGAACCTGAATATTAAAGATCTCACTCCGCTTGCCCAGCTCAGTGATGACGCAGTACAGGCGACCGGAGAATTCGGGGGTGACATCAATTTGCGCGGAACCGTCAGCAACCCGACCGTGAACGGCATGCTGGCCCTGAAAGACGGCAACGGGGAAAATGGAAAAAAACAGGACGGTGAAATTCATATTCTGGCCGCCGGTATCGACATCAGGGAACTGCAACTTGCCTTTGAAGGCGATGCTGAGTCAAATAAGGTGAACCTACAGCTTGCTTCCGGGGAAGGGAAAATTCAGGCTGAAGGCCTTGTTAAAAAAGATAGGGATAAACATTGGCTTGCTGATTTTTCCATCATCGGGAAAAACTTCCGAGCGGCTAATCTCCCTGAATACCAAGCGGTCATCAGCCCTGATTTACATTTTATCTATGGAAAAACAGGAACAACACTCAGCGGTACCGTCCTGTTGCCGAAAGCCCATATAGCGCCGACAGGATTCGGCGGAGCTGTTTCTTCATCCAATGATATTGTTATTATAGACGAAAACGGTAAGTCGGAAAAAAATTCCCTGCCTATGACTCTTGATCTCACAGTAACCATGGGAGAAGAGGTGGCGTTGGACACTTTCGGCCTCAAGGGATTTCTTGACGGCAGTCTGAAAATTGATGAGAAACCCGGTCGCCCGATAACCGGACTCGGCAATCTTTATCTTCGTGACAGCACCTTTGATTTCGAAGGAAATATTTTGCAACTCAGCCAAGGACGGATTTTCTATCAAGGTGGCCCTATTGACGATCCGGGTTTGGATATCCAAGCCTCCAGAAAGATTGATAAGGTTGAAATAGGTGTTCGCCTAATAGGAAGCGCCAGCAATATGGAAATGAATCTGTTTACAGATACAGCTATGGATGAATCTGAAATTCTCTCTTATCTGTTGACCGGACAGGATGTTTCCAAATCATCATCCGGCGGCGATAAAACCTCTTTTTCTCCGGCCGCCGCCGCCTTGGGTAAGTTGGGAGGAGGCGCTTTGCTCAAATCAGTCAACCCGCTCGGCACCATTGACATGGAGGATTTCGTGGATCTCAGTATAGGCGGCGGCGATGACGCGTCTGATCTTTCCTTGGTGATGGGGAAAGAGATCTACAAGGATTTGTATATCAGCTACGGTAAAGATTTGACTGGCGGCGGAGGCACGTTCAAAGCCCGCTACGACCTGAAATACGGATTTTCTGTTGAAACCTCGACCAATTCAAAGACCAATGGTGCCGACCTGCTTTGGTCTTTGGAGCGTTGAGCGAGGACTCTGGAAATAATCTAAAATCTGAAACAGCGAGGGAACAGCTTATTTTTCAAGCCTGAGCTTAAAAAGCCTTAAAAAGTTGTTGTAAACAAATCAAAACGCCATGTGGAAATATCATCTTCATTTGCACTGAATTCCCGCCTGGGAATAATTTTTGCAGGACGTACAGTCAACACGTCGGTATCCGCATCAAAATGGAGCAGACCTTTAGGTTGCCCGTTATTTAAATACATATGGCCATAATAAGGTAATGCGGGATCAAGCAGACCACATAGCAGGCCACCCAGAGCTCCTACGGCCATGCCTTTGGCCATATACTTGGAAAATATTGTATCTTTGTCATCCTCATCCAACAAGCCAATGGACAGGCCAGCGATTCCGCCGACAGCTGTTCCCCAAAGACTGTTCATAATAACAACCTCAAGCGTGGCGGCTTGCCCTTGCGCTGTTCCGCCTAAAATCAAAACCGCCGACAGTGCGGCGATATTTATATTTCGTTTCAACTTATTCATTCAACTCTCCTTTTTTTTAATATAATACGATTAAATGTTCTTCCTATCTGGAGCCCTCGAAAAATAATTATGCATCATTCAAAG
>CBDTVG010000042.1:0-10454 GCA_965363745.1 uncultured Candidatus Electrothrix sp.
GGAGAGTACAATAGTTTTACTCCTCTTCAGAACGATGGCGAAACCGCCAGCAAGCACGGGTATTTTCCCCGCCTTTGAAATCTTCAGGAACAATCTGATTCGTTATATCCTTGACATCGAATTCCTCCGTCAAGGCCGCATCCAAGGTGAAGGTATTGGAGCCGGTAAGCAGGACAAGCACCCCGTCCTGTGTCAACCGTTGCATGGCAAGCCTCAGCAATTCGACATGATCCCGTTGTATATCAAAAGAAGGAGCGATAAAAATCACGCTGTAATATTCTCGACACGACCGGAGCCATTGTACAGGATCAGCTTCCTTGAACTGATGCAAAGAACCGCCAAGTCCATTGACACAGAGATTAGCTTGGGCTTGGATAAGATTTTTTTCTGAACGATCCACGGTTTTGGTGGAAACAGCCCCACCCATGGCAGCACACACAGTTTCCGCACCTATCCCCCCGAACAGATTGAGAAAGGTTCTGCCGTCGGCAAGCTCGGCAAGCATTTCCCTGATTTTGCGACCATCAAGAGCAAGGCCTGTATCCTGATAATCTGTAAAATTGACCAAAAAACGGCAATCTCTTTCATGCACCTCGTACAGCTTGGCTTGACCTGAAGATTGCTGTTCCCCTTCTCTACTCCGCTGCTCTTTCCTCTCTTGTTTACGCCCTGTCTTGACAAACAGATTGGAATGAGGAACAGCCAACAGGTGGCGAATTACCTGCAAAGCTTGACTGAACCGCTCTTCCGCCTCTTCCGGGGCCACGGTCGCTGGCGGCGCATACTCCCGCACATGAACCCACTGTTCATAGATATCAACAGCGATGTTGAATTCCGGGAGATCAGCATCATAGATCCGAAAGCAGGTGATTTTGTTTTTTTCAGCCCAAGGCAAAAGCGTTTGGCAATTTTTGATCAGTCGATTACTGAAGTCCTCAGCTGGTAGAGCGCTGTCTGTTTCTCCTACATTCCAAACATGGGGATCAGGCTCTGTCCCGCCCGGAGAGACCGCTGTGAACAAACGGCACTTAATGGGGCCGTTATAAAGTCGATGCCGCTCCAGCCAGGAAACACCGAGCATGTCAGCAAGATCGGGATTGGCGGTAAAAAGCCCCAATTGCCAGCCGGAAAAATTATGGCGAAAAATTCGTCCTAAAGCGCGATACAGGTATTTCACCGCTTCTTTTTCAGCCAACCGCTCCCCGTAAGGAGGATTGGAAAGGAGAATCCCTTTGGCCGCCGGAGGCTGTAAGTGGTTGAGCTGACGTTGCTTGATCGTGATCCGATCACTCAATCCGGCGTTAATAATATTTTTTCGGGCCACAGCCACGACCTTTGGGTCGGCATCATAGCCGATAAGCGACGGCCAAGGATTCTCCGTCAGCTCATCCTCCCGATCCAAGGCTTCAGCCACCAGCTTTTCCCACATTTTGACGTTATGCCCATGCCAATACATGAAACCAAAATTATCACGCAGTAAACCCGGTGCTGAATCACCGATAATCAAGGCTGCCTCGATGAGCAGGGTGCCGGAACCGCACATGGGATCAAGCAGACAGAGATCAGCGGACATATCCGCACGCACCCCGGAAAGATGGGCGATGACGGCGGCAAGGGTCTCTTTCAGCGGAGCCTCCCCCGTGCCTGTTCGGTATCCCCGTCGGTGCAGGCTGTCGCCGGACAAATCCAGAGCCAGCGTCGCCGCAGTTTCCTCCACATGCAGATTGATACGGATGCCCGGTTTGCGCACATCAACATCCGGTCGTTCGCCCGTTCGGTCACGGAACTGATCAACCACGGCGTCCTTCACTTTGAGGGAGGCGTAATGACTGTGGGTCAGCTCAGCGTTGACCAAGGTGCAGTGGACAGCGAAGGTGGTGTTGCCGCTGAAATGTTTGCCCCAGTCAATTTTGCCGATCTCGTCATAGAGGACTTCCGGGGTCGCCGCTTCAAATTGCGCCATTTCCAGCAAAATCTTCGAGCTGAATCTCGACCACAGGCAGGCCCGATAGGCTGAAGCCAAGCCGGTAGCCTGCCACCTGACGGCCCCGGGAGTAGTCACCGGCTCGTCGCCGCCGAATGAAAGAATTTCCTCCTTCACCATATTTTCAAGTCCTGCGCCGCAGGTGGCGACAAAATTGTACGGTTTTCGTTTTTTACGCCGTGTTTTTGATCGAACAGTTGGTCTATTGGAGAACATAAATTTTGCGAACCTTATAAAACTTCCTGTAATATTTTTTAGAAATTAGCTGTCAACATTATCCTGATTATTTTGATTTATTTCAAATCATCACGCAACCTACTCATCTCCCGCTGAAAATCTTTGATCAATGAAAACATATTCTCATGGATCAACATTTTTCAAGCAGCATGTTTTGCCATATTGGCGGATGCCTTTTTCTTTGTTTTTTGGATATGCACCAGTTCCAGCAAAGCGATAGCCTCCCGGACAACCATCATGCCTGTTGCCGTGATTTCCTGCCGTATGGTCATGAGCAAGTCGGCATCTATGCGCACCGGTTCAGCGGGCTGCGCCAGCATACAATCATGCTGCCAGTTAAGCACTTGTTTCAAAGCCGCCGAAGATATGAGTTGCGCTTTTTCCTGATCCGCCGCCTCTGTAATCCGCCTGTACGCCTCGACAAGTTCGGTCAACAGGTTGAATGCACGGAAATCAGAAACAGCACGCATCGCCTCAATATGCATGATCACGGCTTCAATGCCAAGCAGTACCGGATCAACAACCACCAGTATTTCCTTATTTTCCTGACGGCACTGTTCAACTTCTCCGCGCAGAGCCGAAAAAATCGGATCAGATATTTCCATACCCAGTGAAAGTACAATACGGTTGAGACGCTCATAGGCAGGGGAAAAAATTTCCGAAGACATGAATCGGTATTCTGTTCATTTTGATATGTTGAAACAACATAAGACCACCGCCGAATAATCATGAGATTATATATGAAATAACCATTTTTTCCAAATAAAAAAAAGAGCTTGCGGCTATTTTATTCAGCTTTCCGCTATCGGCAAGGTGATGATGATACAGGCACCCTCCCCTGCTTTTCCTTCAATATTCACAGTGCAGTTCATGGAAGTAATCGTTTTTTTGACAATAGTAAGTCCGAGTCCCGTGCCTTCAGCCCGTGTGGTGAAAAAAGGCTTAAAAAGCTGCTCTCTCGTCTGCTCGGAAAAACCGCAACCGTTGTCCTGAAAACATATCTTGACAAAATTACGATTTTTTTGAATAAGATGAATGGAAATAAGCGGGGCGGAAACCTCTTTGAGAGCATTGACCGCATTGGTCACCAGATTTAACATGACCTGATGCAAGGCCCGCTCATCAATCATACTGACAGCCTCCGTCTCTATAATCAAATGCAGGTTGATGCCCTTCGTCAGCAGGTCTTTTTTGTGCAGTCTCTGAAAATGTTCAAGAAAGGTCGCAAGATCGGTCGGCACAAGATGTTGTTCTTCAAAAAGATTAAAATTTTTCAAGGAATACAGCAGGTACTCCATCCGTTTAATTTCCCCCATGGAACGATCAAGAAACTCTCTGATTTTTTCCACGTTGAGGGTGTCTAACTGTCTGAGCAGAACGCTGATAGCCATCTTCAGAGAATTTAAAGGATTACCAAGCTCGTGCCGAATTCCAGAAAAAACAAATCCCACGTTATCCATAAGGTTGGCGGCTTCGGCAATGGCCTCAAAACGTTTTTTTTCCGTCTTGTCACGCTTGATGATACAAAAACTGCTTACCAGGTCATTAATTTCTTTAACCGGAATAATAGCGACATCCTCGTCATATAAGGTGCCATCTTTATGATAATTACGCATCTCGCCATGCCACGCCTCTCCAATTGACACGGTATCTAATACTTTTTGACAGTCAAACCGGTTCCGTTCATCAAGCTGCACTTGACTCAATGTGCGATCGACCAGCTCTTTCGGTGCATATCCAGTAATATCCGCGCTGGCCGGATTGGCATACAGTATACGACCGACTTTGTCCGTCATGAGAACGCTGTCAGCGAATGCGTTAATCGCCGCAGCCAAGCGGATACGCTCCCCGGATTCAATGGTCCTTTGAATTGCGCTGCCTATTATATCAGCTGATGTCATCATCGCCTGAATCAGCCGCTCATTCCATGATCTCTTAGAGTCGCCGCAATCAAACCCTATGCATCCCCATAATTTTTTGTGCACATAGATCGGCAATATAAGATAGGTGCGTATATTGTTGTTCTCCAATTCTCCCCAGAGAAAAGAAGGGATATCGCCGTCCGGTCCTGTTATCGCACCAGCGGCCAGCAAATTTTCTGGGAATTTCCAAACCGCTAACAAATCAATACTTGAACAAGTGATGGTATTATTAGTTCTATACCAAGTGTAATGTCGTCGTTTGGCAATGTAGGATTCAAAGGTCTTGAGGTAGACATGTTCGCTGTCTATATTTTCCCCTAAGTATTTAAGAACATCTTGGATGATGCCTTCCCAATTTCCGGTCTGTAAAAATGATTTGGCGACGTAATTGACTGAACTGAGGATATGATCCCGCTGCAATAAATTGCGACTGGTCTCCCTTTGCACAAAAAGGGATTCTTTCAGCAAGGTGTTTGTTTTTTCCAGATCAAGGGCCTGCTGTTCAAGTTTTTTTCTGGCGGCCTGCATCTCCAACGCATTTTTGACCCTGACGCAGAGCCGGGCCTTGTTGATCGGCTTGTGCAAGAAATCCGCAGCCCCTTCTTTAAACCCACGATGTTCATTGCTTTCCTGTCCGGTAGCGGTGAGAAAAATGACAGGTATACTTCGTGTGGTCTCCTGTGACTTGAGCCGCTTGCACACCTCAAACCCGATAATGTCCGGCATATTTATATCAAGCAGGATCAGATCAGGGAGTTCTTTTTCCGCAAGACACAACCCTGTTTCGCCGTTTTCAGCGTCCAGCACCTCGTAGCGCTCGTTCTCCAAGACATAACGCAGGATACCGAGAATCATCGGGTCGTCATCAATCAGCAGTATGCGGGCAATCACTGTATCCATAGTCGTAATATAGTCATTCAACTTCCTCCTTTAGGGAGGAATGTTTTTTATAAAAAAACGTAAAAACAACATGATATTAAACAAAGAATCATTCGAAAAAAATCATGTCACTGTTTTTTGAGAAGCGGCTGAACGTCACTCACCAAACGGGACAGTATATATTTTTTTGTTTATTTCAGGCACCGTTATTGCTAACATGGAACACTTGGAGAAACAAGATGTATTCCTCAGCTTCCTGATGCGGAAATAAAACCGACAGGCTGATATCTCAGCGGGAAAACATAAAAATTAACACATCATCTCTTTTATGAAAAATATCTTTAATGATAAAAAAATATGCCGCAGCAAAAATCAGATAAGCCGTATACAAGACAGGTGCTTATAGTTGACGATGAAGCGGAACTGCTTCTCAGCATTCGGGCTGGTTTTACACATTATGATGATTTTCAAATCATGACGGCAAAAAACGGCAGAGAAGCCCTTGATATTATAGAAAACAACAAAATTGATTTGGTGGTGACCGATTTGAGAATGCCAGAAATGGACGGAGTAGAACTGCTCGCCGCTATGAGCGAATCTTTTCCGGAAATTCCAAGTATTGTCATGACCGCCTTTGGCACTTCCGCTATGGAGCAACGTCTGCAAAAAGTCGGAACCCTGAATCTCATCGAAAAGCCTCTTGATATTGACACATTGGAACAGGAGATAGAGAGGGCATTGGATTTTTATACTGACCACGACAGCGGTGCTGAACTTGATATTTTTCTTCAGCTTGTGGCTATGGAAAAAAAGACAGTCCATTTGAAAGTGTTCAATCCTGAGGGCGAACACGGCAGTTTCTTTTTCCGTAAAGGATTTCTCGTGGATGCCGAGCAGGGGGATTTAATCGGTGAAGAGGCGGTACTCTCGATGTTGGAATGGAAAAAAATCAAGTTGGGCATGAAGGAATTCACCTCCTCCTGCTCCGAACCTGATGCTCAATCTGATGCCCAATCCGGTCTGGCTTCCTTTCTTCCCAGGATTTCGTATCGCAGGGAGCAATACGGCATGGGTAATCCGTTTGACAAAGTTCGGCGAGAATTCAACCATCTACAAAAAAAATGCCTAAAAAATAAGATAATCATTCCGTAGGAATTTATTGTCCCGTAATAAAACGGCACCATCAAGGAGTTGGAAGAATCAGGTCGGTAAGATTATATCGGAATCATCCATGAAACAGGTATTGATAGTTGATGATGAGCCGGAGCTGCTCCTCAGTATCCGCTCCGGTTTTGAAAATAATGATCGTTTCCGTCTCATGACAGCGGCGAACGGCAAAGAAGCCCTTAACATTCTCTCTAAGAACAAACTGGATCTCGTGGTCACGGATCTGAGAATGCCGGTGATGGACGGGGTGGAACTTCTCGCCCTTATGAGTGAATCTTTTCCCGAAGTTCCCAATATCGTCATGACGGCTTTTGGAACATCCGTGATGGAACAGCAGCTGAAAAAGGCCGGAACTTTGAGAGTGCTTGAAAAACCCCTTGATATTGAAGGGCTTGAGCAGGCTGTGATGAAAGCCTTGGATGATCATGATAAGCAGAACAGCGGTCTTACCGGCATAGCCCTTGACAGCTTCCTCCAAATCATCGCTATGGAGCAAACAACAACGCACTTAAAGGTGGCACATCCATCGGGAAAACACGGAGACCTTTTTTTTTATAAAGGCAGATTGTTTGATGCGGAAACCGATGATCTGATCGGTGTGGACGCAGCGTTTGAAATGTTAGGATGGAAAAACGGTAGCCTGAGCATGAAGCCGCTCTCAAAGCCTTTTCCAAAACCCAGAATTAAATCTGAACTCATGCAGATTCTTCTTGAGGCCGCACACCGCAAAGACATAGCTGAGGGAGCAAAACCTTTGGACGTGGTGAAGCGGGAATTTATTCGTATACAACGGAAAAAAATAAAAAAACAAAAAATTGCAACAGGAGGCGACATGGCCGGAATAAAAGATTTACTGAAAGAAATGGCAGATGAAATGGACGGTGTGCTGGCGATTCAGGTGACCGGTATGGACGGTATCACCATAGCACTCCATAACCCCACAGGCACGGATGTGGAAGCGTTTTCGGCAAAGTTCGCCATGGTGATGAAGCTGGTGGAAAAATCTATTGATTCCTTGAAGGGGATGGGAGACTTTGAGGAGAATTTGGTACAGTCTCAAAACGCTTGGATATTGACCCGATTTATCACGCCGCAGTATTATGTAGGTATCGCTGTGAGCAGGGACGGAACCCTCGGCAATGTGCGGCTGGTCGCCCTGCGTTATCTTGATCAGCTACGCAAGTCATTGCAGGCGTAAACTTTACAAAAAAAAGGATAAGTTATGGTTACCGAAGAGCAAAAGAAAAGAAACATGATGCGTTTGATGACGTTGATGATTTCAGGCATGGCCAAAGCCTTGTATGATTTATTCGGCGAAACAGCCTTCGCCACCATGAGCGAGGTTGGAAAAACCACGCTGGAAATCATGGAAAAGGAGATGGGGCTGGAAGTGGACGGAGAAGATCCCAAAGATGTGATTATCGAGATAGGTCGTATTTTCGTCGATGAGATGGGATTTATTGAATCCTTCAGCGCAGAGCAGGACGGGAATAAAATCGCTTTGACAGTGCATCATTGCCAGGGCTGGAACTTGACCCAGTCCATCATGAAGACAGGCGTCGAAATTCCTTTCACCTGTCCGATTATGAATGTCTGCCAAGCCGCCCTGATCCGCATGGGAAAGCCAGCTCAAAAGTCCATTTTACCTATTCCTGAAACCCACGGCTCAACGATCACCTTCACATTGATTGAGCAGTAGATTGTCAAGAATCGGCATCATTCAATTTCATGCGATGAAACCGCATTCAGAGTATCTATGAAACGGCAAGTGCTGATAGTTGATGATAATCGGGAGTTGATCCAGAGCATACAATTCGGTTTTGCAAATAATGATCGCTTCCGTCTTTTGACCGCCGAGAACGGCAGAGAAGCGCTTGATATTCTCAACAGCAATCAACCGGATCTTGTCGTAACCGATTTGCACATGCCGGTGATGGACGGTGTTGAACTCCTTGCGGTGATGAGTGAATCCTTTTCGGAAGTGCCATATATTGTGATGACCGCTTTTGGAAATGCCGTTATAGAGGAGCACTTGCAACAGGCTGGATCGCTTAATTTTTTGAAAAAACCAATTGATATTGAATCACTTGAAGAGGCTATCAATAAGGCGCTGGATCTCCATGAGGAACAGAATTGCAGTCTTGCCGGGCTTCCTCTGAGCAGTTTTCTCCAGCTCGTTTCCGTGGAACGGAAAACAGCGCATCTGAAAATTTTTCATATAGCAGGGCAATGCGGTAGCCTTTTTTTTCACGAGGGAGATTTGATTGATGCTGAGTATAATGATCTGACCGGTGATGAGGCTGTTTTTAAAATGTTGGACTGGGAAAATGTGAGGGTGAGTATCAAAGAATTCGCTGGCCCCTTTCCTCGATCCAAAATGAAATCCGGCCTTCTTTCGATTATTTTCAAAGCTCTGCAAAGCCAAGACATGCGTCCGAACAAAACGGAACAGCCGTTGGATACGGTGAAAAAAGAATTTAATCGTATAAGGAAGACTATACCGAAAAAAACGGTTGCGACAAAAAATGTGGTTAAGCAGAAAAGCAAAGCGAAGAACAAACACGGTATAAAAGAGTTGATTTGGCAAATGGCGGATGAGCTGGACGGCGTGCTGGCAATCCAAGTGACGGGAATGGACGGTGTCACCATAGCTCTTTATAATCCTACAGATATTGATATTGAAGCGTTTTCCGCAAAATTCGCTATGGTAATGAAGCTGGTGGAGAAATCAGTCTTTTTTTTGAATGAAATAGGTAATTTTGAAGAAAATTTAGTGCAGGCTGAAAACTTTTGGATACTGACCAAATTTATCACGCCGCAATACTATATCGGTATAGTCACGAGGAGGGATGGAACGCTGGGTAATATGCGACTTGTCGCACAACGCTATATCAGCCAGTTACGAGAACACCTGTGAACAAGACTACTTTCGCCCCGTGAATATTGTATGCAAAATTTCCTTTCCGGCGGCGAATCTCCGTCCTTCCTCAGCCGTTCAGACAGCCTGACCATGCACGAGGCCCGTTATTTTCAGGATCTTCTTTACCGCACCATAAAAATCGGCACAGAAATAGAATTCGCCCTGCCCAAGGGTGTGTTGCGTGAAGATCTGCATCCTCGTATAGAGCAGGCTCTACGCCCTTCCAAAGACATGAATCAGCTGGGCGCTTTCGGTGTTTATGACGTGATAAAAGAACACTGCGGAATTGAAATTTTAGTCATCGGTCGACATCCCCACTGGGATGCTCTGTTGAAGCAGTACCAACGTATTATCCAGCCTTTGCTAACGGAAAAAATCAGGATGCGGGCCACCTGCGGCCTTCATTTTCACATACTCAGCACCGGGCTTGCTGAGGAAATTCCAGAAATTATCCTGGCGAACTTATGGAACCTGACCCGTATCTTCGCTCCTGGTCTCAAATTTATCACCTCATGCGGCGCAAATCGGCAGGGGGTATGCAGGCGGCGCCAGCACAACGCCCATCAGGAATTCATGCGCCTTTCGCCGGAAGAGTATTCCATGTCGGAAATCCAGAATATTTTGAAAAAAAGTCTGTTGGTGCCGGAACATCAAAATTTTTTCAATCTGGAACACGTTCGTTTCAACGAAGCTGGCAATTTGACAAATTTCCATATTGAACTTCGTTTCCCGGATGGAGATCTTTGTCCAGTTTCAATCACAGCCAAGACGTTTTTATTCCTCTTCATGTTGCTGAAGGCAGTGGAAATTTCTAAATTCGGACTTCTCACCTCGAACAAAGCTGGTTTCACAAAAAGAAATCAGGAACTCATGGACATGATCAGCAATAACGAGGGCAGGCTGGCCACCAGCGATACCGGTGCTATTAATGACATAATACTAAAGGAATATCAGTGTAGTGCTCAAAGACTACTTGTTTTTTTAAAGTCCATTTTTTTGCTCACTGACAATCCCTGCGAACTAGTGCTCCAGCAGCTAGCCTCGGCTCCTGTCTCGTTACGCAGAAGCCGAGGGGATAGCTGGCGACAAATTGAGTCCGATTTTACCAGTCACATAAAGTCTCAGCGTCTCATCGACAAAACAGACTATGAATTAATAAAAATTATTGAGCTGGGTACGCTGGTTCATGTTGATCATGAAAAAAATGGCTGGGTAAAGCGGCTGAAATGTTAGGGATTACACCTGTTGAAATAACTGCTCGCTTGCGGGACTACAAGAACCGCTCACCGGTTTGGCTCGCGGAACTGGCTTGCATAGCCTTTCTGCGTTAATCAAGAAGGTTAAA